>BHER01000011.1 GCA_003864555.1 Erysipelotrichaceae bacterium
CCGTTGCATAAATAGTTTCCGAAATTCTAATGTATAGGTGATTCCTTTTTCACTGACACTTTTAACATACTCATTCTCTTTTAATTTTTTAATCACTTCATTACTTAATAAATAGCTTGTCATATTCTTTCCAACTTTCTTCTAATTTCATTATACAGAAAAAGACCCTACAGAACGACACCTTTATTTTTCATGTGTCCGTTCTATAGGGTCCAGTTTACTCTATCAGGATTTTTTTGATGACTAGAAGTAAATCTAGTTTATCTGTTGTAGTATTCAACAATAAGTGCTTCATTGATTTGATCATTTAATTCAGAACGTTCTGGTAAGCGAATAAATTCACCTAACATTGCTTCTGTATCGAAAGTAACAAATTCAACTGTGTGTAGTAAAGCTTCAAGGGCCTCTTTAATTGTAGAGAATCCTTTTGACTTTTCTTGTACACTTATTTTTTGTCCTGGTTTAACGCTATATGATGGAATATCAACGCGTTTCCCATCAACTTGAATATGACCATGATTTACTAATTGGCGAGCCCCACGTCTTGTACGTGAAAGTCCCATACGGTAAATAACGCTATCTAATCTAGATTCTAGTAATAATAAGAAGTTAACCCCTTGATTACCAGTCATTTTTGCTGATTTATCAAATGTAAGACGGAACTGACGTTCATTTACTCCATACATGTGACGAACAAATTGTTTCATGTGTAATTGTGTGCCGTATTCTGTTAATTTGACACGGCGTGTAGGCCCGTGTTGACCTGGTACATATTTTCTTTTTTGTAATTCTTTACCTGTCTCAGAAATTGACATTCCTAAACGACGAGATAATTTCCAACTTGGTCCTGTATAACGTGACATAATAAAACTCCTCCAATAATTCTGTAATTGTATGCATAAAACAACTACAGATAAGAAAAAACCAACAAGCTAGTGTCTATTCATCTAAGTTCGACAAGCTGTAGCAGCACTTGTTTACTGAAATACTCAAAATGAAAATCATTTTAGTATAGAACTAGCATTGAAGATGTTTTCTTACGAGCTACAAATTATTTCATGCAGGTTTAATTATAGCGGTATTTCGAGATAAAGTCAAATTTTATCAGTTAAAACTGGAGTTTTATAGCATAATTTGTTAAAATGGATATTATAATGTTTAAACGAAAGGAGCCAAAGATAAAAATGACAGATTCTTTAAAATATTTTATGGCAGATTTTAATATATTCGGTATAGCAATACCCTCATGGGTTGCAATAGTAGTTGCCGTGTCGGCCGTGGTACTAGTACTTATTATCGCTATTTTTCTATATTCAAAAGCACGTAAGAATAAACGCGTACGCTACCAAAAGCAAATAGATTTATTGGATGCTCGCAAAAATAAGATGCTGGCGGCAGCGATTGAGGTATCACTTTCCAAAATCAGAACATTCGAACAAACTGAGCGTGTTGTAACAAAATATCGCCAATGGCTCCAACAATGGCAAGATATTCGCGAAGAACTCGAAAAAAAATATAGTGTCCTTTTACTGGAATTAGAAGACATCGTCGAAGGAGGGAAAATGAAGAAATTCCCTACTGAGTACGCAGAAGTAGAGAAAACAATAACAGATATGGAAAAAACGGTTAAGGTATTAGAACTTGAAACGGGTGATTTTGTAAAAAATGAAGAAAGTATCCACCAACATTTTGAATCTGTGAAAGATACGCTAAAGCAAGTAGCCCAATTATTTTATGCTAATAAAAGTAGCTTAGCACCTTATACGGATCAACTAAAAGTACAATTAGAAGATCTTGATAAAGATTTATATGCAATACTTGACCAAATGGACTCAGAAGATAAAAAAATTGTTGCTGAGAAACTAACAATTTTGAAAACTAAAATTTTAGAAGAATTCACACTCTTAAAAGAACTACCAAATGCGATTGCTTTGAATGTCAAAGTTCTAAAACCACAAATGTCTGTACTTGGTAAAGCATATGAAGAGATGACGGAACAAGGTTTCCTTTTTCAAGGGTTAAGTTTAGATTTACGTATTGAAAAATTGAAAGAACGTGTCAAAGAAATCCGTGATTTAACTGATCTTTTTGATTTGGATATGATTGAATCAAAAGGTGTTTACGTCAGAAAGCAAATTGAAGATATTCATAAAATATTTGTGAATGAACGTGAAGCTAAAAAAGATGCAAATCGCCTAATTGAACAACTAAATCAGCGTGTAAACCGTTTGCGATTTGATAAAGAGACATTTTTGGAATCATGGGCAAAAGTACTGAAGCGATATGAAATTAGCAAAGAAAAAGTTGGTGTGACGGATACTTTTTCTGCTCAAGTCCTATCAGCAGAGACAAAAATGATTTTATTCAATAACCAATTAGAAAAAAATCAAGCAGCATATGTTGTTTTATCAGCAGAGCTAAAAACATTTGATCAATATCTAAATGAATTACAATATACATTGAATAAATTACAGGAAAATCTTGAAACCGTAAAAGAAGATGAAGTCTATATCCACGCACAGTATAAGCAATTGAAGTATATGCACCATCGCTCAAAAAGAAAAATCAGCCAATTGCCAGTTGAGTCTTTATCGGATGAATATCTACTAAAAAATGATGAGGCTGTCCTCTCATTAAAAGATATTGAGAAAAACCTCGAATTTGAAGTGTTAGATGTCAAAAGATTAACAGAACTAATTGAAATTGCACAGCATCTAGCAATTAGATTTTACAAAGATACAAACTTGTTAATTAAAGCAGCAGCATTCGCAGAAAAAGCGATCATCTATAGTAATCGGTATCGTTTTAACCGTGAGGTACAAAGAAACCTTTCGAAGGCAACATACCTTTATGGGCAAGGTGATTATACGGAGGCACTGGATATTGCACTATCAACACTTGAAACAGTGGAACCAGGAATTTATGATATGCTTTTCAAGGCATATGAGTCGTCAGTACAAAAAGAAATGCAGTAAACCTTGGATGTTTGAGGGCATGTAAATGCTTTGAGACATCTTTTTTTGAACAGGGAGATTAAAATAAAAGGAGATGGCTAGCAATGGCATACTTTGACTATGCATCAACAACCCCAGTGGATCTTGAAGTGATGGACTCTTTGCAAAAACTACAAAAAGATTTCTTTTGTAATCCTGATTCACACCATGGCTGTGGAAATGAGGCCCAATTAATTTTGCAGCAAGCAACAAAACAGATTGCTACTATTTTTGCAGTCCGAGCGGATGAAATTTTTTATACATCTGGAGCAACAGAAGCTAATAATCTTGCATTATTTGGTCTTGCACATGCGTATGAAAATCGGGGTAATCACATCATTACTAGTAAAATTGAGCATGCCTCTGTATTAGAACCACTAAAGCAACTCGAAAAAGAAGGATTTGAAGTCACATACCTTGAGGCAAGCCCAACTGGAGTCGTAACGGTGGAGGCGATTTTAGCAGCCATGCGCCCGGAGACAATTTTAGTATCTTTAATCCATATTAATAATGAGGTTGGTCTTATTCAACCAATCGAAAAAATTGGAAAAGCACTTAAAACTAGCTATCCTCGGGTTTTTTTTCATGTAGATATGGCACAAAGTGTTGGCAAAATACCAATAGACTTGGAGTATATTGATTGTGCAACAATTTCAGGTCATAAAGTATATGCACCTAAGGGGATTGGGCTGCTCATAAAAAGAAAAAAAATACGTATACAACCACTCTTTTTTGGTGGACAACAACAACAAAAAATACGACCTGGTACACTGGATATGCCACTTATTGTTGCGTTTTCAAAAGCAATTCGCTTAGCAACAGAGCGCCTTAAAGATATAGAACAGACAACAAAAATAACGGCAATGCATACACGGTTGAAACATTTTTTTACAGAAAATGGGAATTTAGAATTATTACCTGAAACATATATTTGCACACCCTATATTTTATATATAACTGTAAAAAAACAGACAACAGAAGTAGAAACATATTTACATGCACTCTCGCATGAAAAAATATACCTCTCAACACGTTCAACTTGCCACTCAAAGCAAATAAAAATGGCTAATCCCATCGTAATGGCACTAGGATTATCAGCAGCACAAAGTCGCCGTGGCCTACGTGTCAGCATTTCACACTTGACAACAGATGCAGAAATAGAACAATTAGAACAGGCCTTTGAAAAAATAATAGAAAAAATCGTAGAATAGAGGATATAAGAATGTATAGTGAAATTTTAATTCGATATGGTGAATTGATGATTAAAGGAAAAAACCGTAAAAAGTTCATCAAAATGTTAGAAAATAGACTAGAGGAAGTTTTTCCAGAAGAGCAGGGATATGAAATTGATGTGATGCCAACACGTGCTTACCTCAAACTCGAACCGGAAAGCAATGTGAAAGCCATTTTAGAAAAACTGGGGACTATTTTTGGAACGTCATCTGTAAGTCTTGCAGTAAAAGTACCAACGGAGTTAAAAGCTATTACAGAAGCAGCTATTAAAATTGCCCAAGAAGAAATAAGTGATACTGCCAGTTTTAAAGTTGAAACAAAAAGAAGCTATAAGCCATTCCCCTTAGAAAGTAATGCAGTATCGCGTCATGTTGCCGGTGCTATTTTTAAAACACGAAATACCCCTTTAAAAGTAGATGTGTATAAACCGGATGTACAACTCCTTATCGAAATTCGCAAAGAATTTAGTTATGTGATGCTTGATAAAATCAAGATGCCCGGAGGATTACCGCAAAGGACTAGTGGTAAAGGACTTTTGATGTTATCGGGTGGAATTGATAGTCCAGTTGCTGGCTATTTGGCAATGAGAAAAGGGATTGAACTTGCATGCATCCATTTTGCTTCCCCACCATATACATCGGAAAAGTCACTTGAGAAAGTCGAATCACTCAATGAGCTTTTAGAAAAATATCAAAAAAATATTCCATTATATGTCGTGCCTTTCACCGAAATTCAACTAGCAATCACCGCATCGAGAATCCAACCAGGATACCATATGATTATTATGAGAAGAATGATGTATCGGATTGCACAAAAAATAGCAGAATTGCATGGATACAATGCACTCATAAATGGTGAGAGTGTAGGACAAGTTGCCTCACAGACATTAGGAAGTATGAAAAGTACGCATATTGTTGTTGATTTACCAATACTCCAACCTTTAGCCATGCATGAAAAAATTGAAATTATTTCGATTGCTGAGAGTATTGGAACATATGAAGTATCCATACTGCCATATGAGGACTGCTGTACTATCTTTGTACCTAAAAGTCCAACGACAAATCCTAATCTCTATATCACACAGAATCAGGAAAAGCTAATTGATGTAACCGCTTTACTTGATTCTGCGGTTGAAAATACAAAATTAATTGAAAAAACCTCTAATAACCAATCTTTTCTATAAAAAATATGGACATAGCTTGCAGATTACACTATAATTAAGGTATTATCTATAGACATGGAGGAAAGAAGTATGAACATCACAAATGTACATGTAAAATTAATGCAAAAAGAAGGTCGAGTTAAAGCAATCGCAGCAGTAACCCTGGACAACTCATTTGTAGTACACGATATTCGTGTGATCGAAGGAAATGAGGGATTGTTTGTTGCAATGCCATCGAGAAGATTGCAAAGCGGAGAATTCAGAGATATTGCTCATCCAATAAATGCCGAAACACGTAAGTCATTTGAAGATGCAATCTTGAATCAATATCAGGTAGCGCTTTCCGAAGCACCAGAGCAACCAAAAGTTGTTATAACTGATGCCGAAACTACAGAAAAATTAGCAAGCGAAGTTGCGGAAGAAGTAATAAGTGAAGCAGTTGCAGAAGAAGTAGCATCAGAGGAAACACAAGAAATAGAGTAAACCATAGTACAGAAAAGCGTCTAGAAAAATCTAGACTCTTTTTGTTGTCAAAATAAGGAAAAGAGGTAGTGAAATGAGATCGGCAGTAATTCTTGCAGCTGGTAAAGGGACACGCATGCAGTCAGCTAAACCTAAAGTTTTACATGAAATTTTAGGGAAATCGATGATTTTGCACGTTGTACAAACGCTGAAAGATGCAAAAATCCAGAAAATTGTCGTTATTTTAGGACATGAATCAGAGCTTGTGAAAGAAAATTTAGCGAATGAAAAGCATATTGAGTTCGCATACCAGCATGAGCAGCTAGGAACAGCAGATGCATTGAAACAGGCAAAATCGAACTTAGGACATATCAGTGGGAGTACAATTGTTGTATGTGGGGATACCCCACTACTTACGAGGAAGACAATTACTGAAATATTTGAGCAACATGAAAAACAAGAACAAGTTGATGGCTGTGCGTGTACTGTATTAACAGGCGAACTTGAAGATGCAAGTGGGTATGGTCGGATTATTAGAAATGTAAACCATGAAATAATAGGTATTATTGAAGAAAAAGATGCAACGTCAGATGAAAAACTCGTAAAAGAGTTCAATTCGGGTGTTTACTGCTTAAGTAATGCTCATCTTTTTGAAAACTTGGAAAAAATTACAAATAATAATACACAATCAGAATATTATCTGCCTGATATTATAAAAATATTAAAAATCCAAAAAAAAGCGGTGGCTAGATATATTATAAAAGATAATGCTGAAATTATTGGTGTAAATGATCGCGTTGCGTTGTCTGATGTTACAACAATTTTGCGTCATAAAATTAACCATGGTTGGCAACTTCAGGGTGTTACCATGCACAACCCTGAAACCATATTTATCGGTCGCGATGTTATCATTGCAAAAGATGTTATCATCGAAACAAATGTTAAAATTCTAGGAAACACAAGGATTGCATCAGATACAATTATTGGGATGAATAGCGAAATTAATAATTGTACGATAGCAGAAAATGTTATCATCAAACAATCAGTTATTAGCGATAGTATAATTGGAGCTCATACAACAGTAGGTCCTTTTGCCCATCTAAGACAGCAATGTGAAATTGGAAAGCATACAAGAATTGGGAACTTCGTGGAATTTAAAAATACCCGTTTTGCTGATTACTCTGCATCCGCCCACTTAACTTATTTAGGTGATGCTGAAATTGGCCATCATGTGAATATCGGATGTGGAACAATTACTGCGAATTATAATGGTGTAAGTAAGAGCAAAACAATTATTGGGAATTCAGTGTTTATTGGCTCTAATAGTAATCTAATTGCACCAATAACAATACATAATGGTGCTTTTATTGGAGCAGGATCAACACTTATGCAAGATATACCAGAAAATGCTTTTGCAATGACAAGAGGTCCAGAAATCCTAAAAGAAGGATATGCAACAATATTAAAACAAAAATACGCAGATGCGAAAAAATAATACACAATCAATACAGCGAAATAATAACGACAAAGGAGAAATATATCATGGCAAGCCAATTACAAATTTTCACATTATCAGGGAATCCAAAACTTGCGGAGGAAATTGCAGCAGAAGTAGGTATTGAACTAAGCCCGTGCAGCGTCAATCGCTTTGCGGATGGAGAAACAATGGTTGATATTAAAGAATCAGTACGTGGGAATCATGTGTATATTGTTCAACCAACATGCTCACCTGTAAATGAAAGCCTAATGGAGTTATTAATTATGATAGATGCACTAAAACGTGCGTCCGCAAAAACAATAAATGTTGTGATGCCATATTTTGGGTATGCAAGACAAGATAGAAAATCAAAATCACGCGAACCAATCACAGCAAAACTTGTTGCGAATTTAATTGTTGCAGCAGGATGTACACGCCTGATTACAATGGATTTACATGCGAGTCAAATCCAAGGATTTTTTGATATTCCAATAGATGATTTTAGAGCAATGCCAATTATTGCAAGATATTTCTTAGAAAAAGGTCTCGATAAAAATGAACTTGTGGTTGTTTCACCAGATCATGGTGGTGCAACAAGAGCAAGACGTTTTGCAGAAGTACTCGATGCACCACTTGCCATAATTGATAAACGGCGACCACGGCCAAATGTTGCAGAAGTTGTTGGAATAATTGGAGAAGTCAAAGGTAAAAAAGCAATTATTATTGATGATATGATTGATACAGCTGGAAGTATTTGTAATGCTGTTGAAGCATTATTAGAAAAAGGTGCAACGGAAGTATATACAGCCTGTACCCATCCACTCTTATCAGGTCCTGCAGTAGAAAGAATCATTAATAGTGAAATGATTGAACTTGTTACAACAAATACATTGCCATTAACAGATGCCAAAAAACTGGATAAAATAACACAATTATCAGTTGGGCCAATTCTTGGGAAGGCAATTAAACATATTTATACAGATCAACCAGTAAGTGAATTATTTGGGATGAAAGTTTTTACAACAGAAGATGTTGAGATGCCTGAAGATATTCAAGGCTAATATATAACTGAGAATAATGGAGAAGTCAAATGGCATCTTCGTTTTTCTTTGAGAAGAAAAAAAAAGGGGGCAAACGCGCATGAAGCTATGTATAGGTTTAGGTAATCCAACAAAAGAATATGAAAAAACCCGCCATAATATCGGATTTATGGCAGTTGATTATATTTTGGAAAGCCTTGGCGAAGATTGCAAAAAAGAGAAGTTTCAAAGTAAGTATGCAAAACTTAATATAAATAATGAGGCATATCTTTTTGTTAAGCCCTTAACATATATGAATAATTCAGGGGAAAGCATTATTAAATGGGTTGAATTTTTTGATATTGCGATTGAAGATATCTATGTTTTTTATGATGATGTTGATATTCCATTTGGCGAGCTTCGCTTAAAAACGGGTGGCTCAGCTGGTGGCCATAATGGGTTGAAATCCATGATTGCACATCTGAAAACGCAAGATTTCCATCGTATTCGCTTAGGAATTGACAGAAGTGAGCATGGTAAAATGGTTGATCATGTGCTAGGCTGTTTTACCAAAACGCAAAAACAATATCTCGAAGAACAGACATTTCCACACGCCTTATCCTTTTTTAATGATTTACAAAAACAACCGATGCAGCAGATGATGAATACATACAATCAGAAAAAGGTGAAGTAACGTGAATGGAATAATTCAAAAAAAAATGAATGCAGATAATGAACTGAAAGATAAAGTAAATACAGAAAATATAGTAACACTAGGACAGATGGCACCGTATGTTTCACAGAAGTTTGCCGAATATATGCTGACTAAAAAACAGCATATTATCTCAGTTTATCCAACATTATATCTTGCTATGCAAGCATTTGAGCGATTAGCAGAAAATCAACAAGTGCTTTTTTTTGGTGCGGATGAATTTGTTAGTGCACAGATTTTGAGTGCCTCACCTGAATTGATGCTCCAGCGCATCCAGACTTTTGAAAAAATTTATACGGCGGTTGAAAAAGGCGAAACCCTCCATCTTATCACCCATATTGCAGGTATTACACGACCAATCATGTCATTTTCTGAGTATAAAAACATGATAAAAGTATTAGAAAATGGCTATGAGATTGAACGGGAAGCCTTCATCTTTGACTTGATCCAATTAGGGTATGAACGCGTGCCACTTGTTGAGAAAATTGGTGATTTTGCCATTCGTGGGGAAGTTATTGATATTTTCTCACCCTGTAATCTCTATCCCCATCGCCTTGCTTTTTTTGATACAGAAGTCGAAATGATTTTTTCATTTGATGTTGCAACACAGCTAACAATTCAAAAAGTAGAGCAATGTCGTATCATACCAGTAACCGACCAAGGTGAAAAAGCATTGTATTCAATTGTGGACTATTTGGAAAAGTATAGTATTATTGAACATCAAGCTGAGCGTGTACACTCAACATATGAACATCTGATAGAGGATGCCCAACAATTCAAAATCAAACAAGAGCAAGGGGCACAGGCTTTTTTTATTCCGTATGAAGAACTCACACAAAAAGCTGCTAAACTTGTGAAATGTAATGTTTTTGTGGGCGAATTGGATATCAAAGCAATTGATTTAATTGCAGAGAAAAAGGATATGAGTGATGCTCTTTGTAAAATTGTGGAGGAATACCAAAAAGATGAATATGATATTTTATTGTTAATAGGAGCACTAGATGAAAAAGTTGTATTAGCAAAACTAGCAGAGAAAAAAATTGCCATCAGCCAACCACTTTTTTCCAAAGATTGTGGCTATAATGAAATTATTGGGCGCTATAAAACAGTTGTTGTCGATTATTATGATCTGCTAGGTTACAAAAATCAAACACAATCAGAAAATACGGTATTTAAACATCTGGATATGGAGTCAAAACTAGGGCATATTGATGAAATATCACCTGGTGATTATATCGTGCACACGAAGCATGGAATTGGAAGATATGATGGAATTCAGAAGATTAGCTCACAAGATATTGAAAAAGATTTCATCGTCTTATCCTATCAAAAAGATGAGAAAGTCTATTTACCAGTAGATAAAATTACAACCCTTTATAAATATGTGGGAAGTAAAGAGGGATTTGAACCAAAACTTTCTAAAATTGGTGATAAAACATGGAAGAAAAAAACGGATAAAGTTACAGAGCATGTGGAAGCCTTTGCCCAAGAGCTATTTACACTCTATATGGAGCGTGAACGACTTCCAGGATTTGCATTCCCGAAGGATGGGAAATTGCAATATGAATTTGAAGCAGCCTTCACATATGCCGAAACCAAAGACCAATTACTGGCAATCCGTGAAATTAAAAATGATATGGAAGCACCCTATATAATGGAAAGACTACTTTGTGGGGATGTAGGCTTTGGTAAAACGGAAGTTGCATTCCGTGCGGCATTCAAAGCGATGCTTGCAGGAAAGCAAGTTGTCTTACTAGCACCAACAACAATTTTGGCAAAACAACATTTTGAAAATGCACTCAAACGTTTTGAGCCCTTTGGATTTAAAGTTGGAATGCTCAGCCGCTTAGTCGATAAAAAAAAGCAAGAAGAAGTGCTGTTTAATTTAGAACTTGGGGAAATACAACTTCTAATTGGAACACATCGTGTTTTAAGTAAGGATATCATTTATGCTGATTTAGGACTTGTCTTAATTGATGAAGAACATCGTTTTGGTGTGGCCTCAAAAGAGCAATTAAAACGCTTTAAAACAGAAGTAGATGTCCTCCTTATTTCGGCAACACCGATTCCAAGAACGCTGCAAATGGCAATAACAGGAATTCGTGAAATGTCACTATTACAAACACCACCCCATAATCGGTATCCAGTTCAAACATATGTATTAGAGCAAAATGAGCATCTCGTAAAAGATGCAGTTGAGCGTGAATTAGCCCGTAAAGGGCAAACATATTATCTCTATAATAAAGTCAAAAGCATCGAAAATATGACAGCGAAATTACAAAAGCTCATACCAAATGCGATCATCGCATATGCACATGGTCAAATGCCGAAAAAGCAGCTTGAAGATATTATTGAAGCATTCGTCTCCCGAAAAATTGATGTTTTGGTTAGTACAACAATTATTGAAAATGGGATGGATATTCCAAATGCGAATACATTAATTGTCCACGATGCCGATATGCTTGGTCTTGCCCAATTATATCAATTGCGCGGAAGAGTTGGTAGAAGTCAGAAAATTGCATATAGTTATTTTATGTATCGGCCACATCGAATTCTTACGGAGGAAGCAGTGAAGCGTCTGCAAACAGTACAATCATTTACTGAATTTGGAAGCGGGTATCATATTGCTATGCGTGATTTAGCAATCCGTGGTGCTGGTGATGTTCTTGGGAGAACCCAAAGTGGCTTTATAAATGATGTTGGATTTGATTTGTATGTTGAACTGTTACAGAGTGCAATTGCACAACAAAAAAATTCTAAAGGTGGGGAAATCCATCCACAAAATCAAAATAGTAGTGTAAGTGATATCGAAGTCTCCCTCAATATTCCAGGATTTATTCCATCTACTTATATTAGTGATGAGAGCGTTAAAATTGAAGTCTACCAGCTACTAGGGAAAATTAATTCTATGGAAAAATTGGCTAAAACACGTGTTGAACTAACCAATAGATTTGGGAAATTACCAGATGAACTCACATATCTTTTGTATGTTTTCATGTTCAAAGGCTGCGGGCGTCAAAATCATGTCCAGTTTATACGGCAGTTGAAAAATAAAGTAATGATACAATTCAATAAAAAGATGATGGATAGATTATCTAAAATTGGTATTCAAGAAGAATTTCGAAAAAAAGGTCTAAGTATTGAGACCAAATACACAATGGGGGTATTGCAGCTGAGCATTACAACAATGCGGAAAGAAATTACTTTATGGCTGTATGAAATTTTCACTGTTATTGAAATTGTGAATAAGAATATTCGCTAAAAAAAGATAGCTTCGATACATTTTTGAGGACGGAAGCACGTAGAAATAGTTTTAGCTTTATTATTTTTTATCTAAGGTAGTATGGTGATAAAATAATTGTCTGCCTAGCTATTATCAGGGGGGTATCATAATTTTTTAAAACTAATTGACGAAAGGATAAAATTTAGCTATAATAAGCATTATATTAAATAAAAGTAAAAGCGAAGATAAGAAGCAGTATTTTGCAATGAAAATTTACAGAGAGTAGTTATTTGGTGGAAAACTATAATTTTTTGGCTAAAGAAGAACATCTTAGAGCTGTGTTTTTGAAATAAAAGTAGGAAACACCGGTTGCACCGTTAATGTATAAGTGATAATAGCATGCTATTGTAATTTGAGTGGTACCACGGTTTATTCGTCTCATAATTGAGATGGATAAACCGTTTTTTACTTGGTATGAAATTGAAAGGATGATATATATGAAAATAAGAGTGAGAGATTTAGCGCAAAAAACAGCAGAGTTCGCGGAAAAAAAAGTAATGCTTTCGGGGTGGATTAGAACAAATCGTGACCAAAGCCACTTTGGCTTCATTCAGTTGACGGATGGAACTTTTTTTACACCAGTTCAAGTCGTATACCATAATACATTATCAAATTTTGCAGAAGTGAGTAAACTTGGTGTAGCAAGTGCAGTGGAAATTTCAGGGATCGTAAGACTTACACCAGAAGGAAAACAAAGCTTTGAAATTCAAGCGGAAGAAATTTCTATTATCTCTCGTGCATCAGCAGATTACCCCTTACAACCCAAGCGGCACACGAGAGAATATCTGAGAGAAATCGCTCATTTCAGACCACGTGCTAATCTTTTTCAAGCAGTATTTAGAGTAAGATCACTGGCAGCACATGCCATTCACTCTTTTTTTCAAGAACAGGACTTTGTCTATGTGCATACACCAATAATAACTGGTACAGATGGTGAGGGTGCGGGCGAGATGTTTACAGTGACAACACAAAATTTAGATGCTGTTTTGAAAACGGAAGAAAATACGGTAGACTACTCAAAAGACTTCTTCGGTAAAAAAGCAGGTCTTGCAGTCACAGGACAGCTCGAAGGTGAAATTTTTGCACTAGCATTTAGCAATATATATACCTTTGGACCAACATTTCGTGCAGAAAATTCAAATACAACACGCCACGCATCAGAATTTTGGATGATTGAACCAGAAATAGCATTTGCAGATTTAGAATTAACGATGGATCTAGCAGAATCAATGGTAAAATATATTGTCAAATATGTCTGGGAAAAAGCACCCGAGGAGATGGCATTTTTTAACCAATTTGTGGACAAGACATTACGGGCAAGAATGGATGTGCTCATGGAAACTGACTTTCCAAGAATTACATATACAGATGCAATTCAAATACTGCAAGATTCTGGTAAAGCATTTGAAAATAAAGTTGAATGGGGTATTGATTTATCAACAGAACATGAACGCTATTTGACGGATGAAGTCTATAAAAAGCCACTATTCATAACAGACTATCCAGTGGATATCAAAGCATTCTATATGCGTGTAAATGACGATAACAGAACAGTCTCAGCAGCAGATTTACTCGTTCCAGGTGTTGGCGAGTTAATTGGTGGGAGTGCCCGTGAGGAGCGTATTGACAAACTAGAGGCTAAAATGGATGTCTTTGGAATTGATAAAGAGAGCATGTGGTGGTATTTAGATATCAACCGTTATGGTGGTGTTAAGCATGCAGGATTTGGGATGGGATTTGAACGCATGATTATGTATTTAACAGGGATGGATAATATTCGCGATGTTATTCCATTTCCTCGTACACCTAAAAATCTTGAATTTTAAAACAAAAAAACAGAAAGACTGCTGTCTTCCTGTTTTTTTAAGCTTATTTTAAGTTCTCTTGTCTATAATATAAAATAAGGAAAGAAGGTATCAGGATGACACAGCGAGAAGATATAGCAAATACGACAGACAACAGAGTCAAAATAGATCCAGCATATGCAACTATTGGGATAACAGTTCATCCAACAAATATACTTGAAATACCACTCATTTTATTACAAGAACCGCCCAAAGAGGATATAGTATATCCAACAGGTTTAGTAGAAATAGTTAATGGAAATGCAGGTAGATTTGAGACGGGTATTGGAGCCCATTTAGAGCAAGCATGTAAACCCAAAAATAAATGGAAACAACATGCATCTATTTTTATGATAGCAATGTCTGGTGCTCTTGTTGGCTGCTCATTATTTTGGGGGGTAATACAAGTGATACCAACACAACAAATCAGTAAGACCCAAAATGCTCAAGTGATCGAAAAAGTTGTCTACACAAACGATATTTCAAAAATGGTGGAAAAAGTAACACCAGGAGTTGTAACAGTACTAATTGGGGATCGAAGACTTAATCTTGTTGGGAGTGGATCGGGTGTCGTATACCATGCGGAAAATAATAAAACATATATTTTAACGAATGCCCATGTGATTGCTAATGCTGCCGAAATTAGAGTCTACCGGAATGATTTAGGTGAAAATAAAATGGATGTCGCACAAGTTATTGCTCAAGATAATGTAAATGATATCGCAGTACTAGTATTAGAAAAAGCGGAGCAAGCGTATCCAGTTAGCATCAATTTTGCAGATTCTGATGCACTTGTTTTGGGACAAAAAGTGATTGCAGTTGGTTCGCCACTCGGTTCAACTTTTAGTGGAAGTGTAACAGAAGGTATCATATCAGGATTAAATCGTCAAATTCAAACAGATATTTTTTCACAAAAAAGCCAAAGTTTCATCCAAACAGATGCAGCAATAAATGGTGGAAATAGCGGGGGAGCATTAATCGATATGAATGGAAATCTTGTGGGCGTTAATAGTGCAAAAATTTCGTCTGCTGATAATATTGGTCTTGCCATTCCCTCAAATAAAGTAATCGAAGTGCTTAAAAAATTAGGCGTGCCACTACCAGATAACGCCTAATCAAAAATGCGTTTAGCATTCAAAATCAGAAGATAAGATGGAAGAAGTATGCTATAATTAAAGCATCAAAAAAGATAGTTGTAAAGGTGGAGAAGTATGCGAATATTAGTTGTAGAAGATGACTATAAATTAAATCAAGCGATCTTTGAAATTCTGAAAAAAGAGTATACGGTTGATGTGGCTTACGATGGCGAAGAGGGTCTTTATTTTGCGCAAGAGGGCGTGTATGACTTAATTCTTCTCGATATCATGATGCCCAAAATGGATGGCTATGAAGTATTACGGGAACTACGAAAGCAAGAAGTCATGACCCCAGTCATCTATATTAGTGCAAAAGATAGTGTTGAGGATCGAATTAAAGGATTACAACTAAGCAGTGATGATTATCTTATTAAACCATTCCATGAAGTCGAATTATTATTACGGATTCAAGCAATATTGAAAAGATATGATAAGCATGTGAATCTCAAATTTGAATCACTTGAGCTACTTACAGAAGAACGGGCACTATTATGTGGTGAAAATAAAATACAGCTAAAAGGAAAACAGTATGAGATACTAGAATACTTTATGCAAAACCCGAATAGGATTTTAACAAAAGAGCAACTATTTGATAAAATATGGGGGATTTATTCTGATACAACCATAACAGTTGTTGAAGTATATGCCCATGGAATCAGAAAACTGCTCAAACCTTCTGGACTGGATTATTATCTACAAACAATCCGTGGGGTAGGCTATATGTTTACCAATAAGGTGCGAGATAAAGAAAGGAAGTAGCACATGCAAGAGAAAAGAAAGCAGCTATTTATTATCTATAGTTTGAGCATCATCATGGTAACAGCTATTTTCAGTTTAACAATTTTTTATAGCGTTAGTTTTAGTGAAGAAAGACGAATTGAAAAAACGCTCCAAAATAATGAAGCATTACTCTTAGAGAAAATAAACTTGGGGAAAACGACAGCAGAAATTGTAAGCTATATTGAAGAAAACCAGATTGATGTTGTTCTGTGGTGGTCTGTAGATAAACCCCAAACTTTTTCCCGTACGCATTTAGTCGATATCCAGTTTCCACTCAATTTTAATGAACTAGAAAAATTATATGCAAGTAGCTATATGCAATTGCAAGGTGATCCGCTAAAAATGCAAGTTTACAGTCTTGCAACCCCGGTAGAAATACGAGGAGAAAAAGTTGTCATTCAAATTGTCTATAATGGTTTTGAAACGGCAACACTACTTGATAGCCTCATGAGAATACTTTTTTTTGGGACGCTTATGGTATCTTTTTCAGGAATTGGATTAGGTATTATTTTGGCATTTCTCAATATGCGCCCGGTTATTAAATCATGGAATCAACAGAAAGCTTTTGTTGCCGATGCTTCCCATGAATTACGAACACCACTTAGTATTATCACATTAAAAAGTGATCAGTTGCTATCGCATAGTGAGGAAACCATTTATGAGCATATCCAAGAAGTTGCCATCATCCATCAAGAATGCCGAAGAATGCATAAAATGGTGGATGACCTTCTTTTCCTGGCTAAAAGAGATTCAGGAGTTGTGGATATTGAAATGAAAAATTTCTCAACACATACACTTGCAACAGAGTTGGAAGCTCTTTATAGTGAGTTTTTTCAAATGGCGGATAAAAAATTTGAGATGACTGAAAAATATAGTGGAGAAGTTCTAGGCGATTATCAAAAAATTAAACAAGTATGTATGATTATTATCGACAATGCCTTAAAATTTACAGAAAAAAATCAGTATATTGCCTGTAATATTGAACAAAAAGGGAATAGATTCCTTTTTACAATCAGTAATAATGGAATACCTTTAAATCAGGAGGAGATTCCTAAAATATTTGATCGTTTTTATAAAAGTGATAGCAGTAGAAACCGTGATGGAGAAGCCAAAGGAAATGGGCTAGGTTTGAGTATTGCCAAAGAAATTTTGCATCTCCATCAAAGTAAGATCCGCGCTAATATTACACAAGGGATAACGTCCTTTTCCTTTTCTTTACTACGAGTAGAACAAAAAAAATAACATAAAAAAAGCATGCGCACGCATGCTTTTTGCAATAGAATGTAAATATTAGCGTTTTTCTTGTAACCGTAGAAGATAAACAGTAGGGTAATTAAATAGGCGCAAAGGGAAATTATCAGGGGTACCGATACCGCGACTAACAAAAATAAGCTGTTCATTATCCATATAAGGGCCTTTAATATGCTTTTTAGACTCACTAGGGGTAAGGAGGCCATCAACGAATGGCAGGCCTATAAGCCCGCCGTACGTGCCTCCAGCAAGGCTTAAAACGATGTGTGGGTTAGTTGCTATGGATAAAAGATATTTATTATTTGAGGTTAATAGAATTTTGGGAATAGCACTATCGGTTGCAAGGATATCCAATGCCTTTTGCCCTTGAACATCTGCACCAATTGCAAGGAGTTCAAAAGGTTGTTGTGTCTGGTTATAAAGTGGACGAGATCCCGATTGTAGTAACTCAAAATCAGACTGCTGTAAAATTGCACGCACACGTACATCTATACCACTAAGCAGATCATCTTCACCTAAAATTGCAAATTTTCCTAAAGGTGCTTCAATTGATGATAACTCATGGACAATAGATGCATCTATTGTAAGTTTATTATTATGTGGCGATAGCAAATTCCCAGAAAAAAAGACAATATCCGGTTGTTCATCGCGCAGTTTTTTGACTGCATGAGAAAATGTTTCCGTACTCATATCAGACCCAAATGATGTATCACCAAAAAAACCAATTTTGACATTTTTCCAGGAAGAGGGAAGATTATGAATAGCAAGCGTCTGGCGACTAAGAACGACTCTTTTTTTCTCAATAGCATAGCCATAGAAAAGAGTAGAAAGCAAAAATATTGCCAAAGATAAGAAAATAAGTAATTTGCGGTGCTTTAAAAACATAATATAACCTCCAAATAAATTCTAAAGACAAACCCAAGTATATGATGCCATAGAGTAAAACCCCTGTATTCTAAGTGAATACAAGGGTTTTATTCTATGCTTACTCTTGACATGAGTGCATGGATGGATTGCAAAAATTAAGCAATACTATTAACTTTAATAGCAAGACTTGATTTTTGACGTGCTGCAAAGTTTTTAGTGATGATTCCTTTTGCAACTGCTTTATCAACTTTTGCATATGCCGCTGTTAATAATGTTGTCGCTGTTGTTGCTTCTTTAGCTATTACTGCAGTTTCAACTGCTTTAATTGCTGTACGCATAGATGAGCGATATGATTGGTTTAACAATCTTCTTTTCTCATTTGTTTTGTTACGTTTGATTTGTGATTTGATATTTGCCATCTGTTTCACCTCCGATGAGTAAATTCTTCTATCTCTAAGATAGCTCCTAATATCATTGTGATATTTGTCGTCAAACACTATTATATAAAATTTTATAGAAAAATTCAACAAAAATTGCTATAATATTACATGAATAGAAATTAATTGCAACTTTTTGATTGAATTAGATGAGTGTTGGGATCAAAAAATGATATAAATGGCAAATTAGTAGAGGAGAAAATTTTGTGACAAGAGAACAAAAATTAGAATTGCAAAGCAGAATGAGGAATTTTTCGATTATTGCACATATCGACCACGGGAATTCTACCTTGGCAGA
>BHER01000012.1 GCA_003864555.1 Erysipelotrichaceae bacterium
ATTATAACAATAAACATCTTACTCTATTCTAACGCACTTTGAGTTCTAATCCAAGTATTTCTGTTCATTTTTAGCTTTTTTTTCAAAAACACCTTTTTTTAGAGGCTAATTACCTTTTTAATGCTTTTTTTAAAATTTTGTCTTGTAAACATCGCAATGCGATCACAAGTGCAGCATTTTATTTTGATATCCATTCCCAAGCGGACAACTTCCCATTCAAATGAACCACAAGGATGTTGCTTTTTCATTTGAACGATGCTTCCTAATTCGTATACGATTTCCATTACACACTACCAGCTTTCTAGTTTTCTATCCTTGGATAAACGATAACTGCTGTTAAAAGCCTATTCGCACAAATATAGAGTCGACCCTCGTCTAGCAGAATTTTTGTTGTTCGCATACCAATTTCAACTACTGTTCCTTTTTGCATCCCAACTTCAATGACATCACCTACACGGAACTGTCTTTCACCAACGACGAATGCACCAGTTATCACATCGACAACAAAATCGCGGACGAGAAATCCAGCTGTTACACCGAATCCTGTAGCAATTGTGATAATTGAACTACTCAATGTTGAAACCAGAATTGAAATGATAATAAACCAGATAGCATACTGTATTATATTTACACCAAGTTTAATGAATGTTACTTTTGTTTTATCTTCATGCGCTAGATTTCCATCCACAATTTTATTAATTTTAAAAAATTTGTAAAAGGATCTCCTAATGACTGTTGTAACTACCCAACCACTACAAAGGAGCACTAATGATATGACTATTTTATTTAAAAAAGGGATGCTACCTTGCAAATATTCAGTAAATCCCATCATTTACTTCAAGAGTCCAATAACTTCAAGAATGCGGTTTAATTCTTCATTCCCTACATAGTCAATGATAATTTTCTCATTTGAAATATCAACTTTTGTCGAAAGATACTGAATTAATTGATTTTCAACATAGGCTAGTTCTACATCTTTTTCTACCCGTTTTTTAGGTTTCACTTGTTTTTTTTCTGAACTATTCATAGTCATATTTTTCTTCTGTTGTGCCAGTTTTTCAATTTCCCTTACCGATAATTTCTCTGAAATTGCTTGATTGGCAAGTTCCAAACTATCGGATGATTCTAAACCTAAAAGAACTTTTGCATGTCCCATCGTAAGCTCTTCTTTTTCTAAAAAGTTTTGAATTGTCTCAGGTAATTTTAATAATCGCAAAACATTCGTAATATGTGCTCGACTTTTCCCCATGCGATCTGCTAGTATCTGTTGTGTCCAATGTAAGCGTTCAATTAATGAATTATATGCACGTGCCTCTTCCATGATATTTAAATCCTCACGTTGAATATTTTCCAAAATTGCTAGTTCCATCATGGATTCATCATCAAAGTCCTTAACAACTACAGGCACAGTTGACAATCCTGCAAGTTGTGCAGCACGAAAGCGACGCTCTCCTGCTAGAATATCAAACCCAAATATGCTTTTACGAACGATGAGTGGTTGAATAATTCCATGCTCCTGAATTGATAGTGATAATTCATTTAAAGCTGAGGCATCAAAATTTTTTCTTGGCTGATATGGGTTGGCGCGCAGCTTAGCTAATTCTATTTCTCGAATTTGATAGCCATCCGTTCGCTCAATTGTGTCGACAACATCGGCAATATCCAAATCTGTATTCGAACTAAATAAAGCTTCAATTCCTTTACCTAGTCTTTTTGTATCTTTGCTACTCACTAGCAATCACTTCCTTTGCAAGGCTCATATACTCTTCTGCACCTTTTGATTTAGGGTCGTAATAAGATATTGGCAAACCATGACTTGGGGCCTCACTTAAGCGCACTCCCCTTGAAATCGTCGTGCGGTAAACTTTATCTTTAAATAAGCTTCTAACTTCTTCTTCAACCTCATGGCTTAAATTTGTGTTAACTGTCATCGTCATAATAATGCCCTCAATTTTCAAATTGCGGTTCAAATGTCTTTGCGCCAGTCGAATTGTATTGAGGAGTTGACTTACACCTTCTAGTGCATAGTATTCTGCTTGAATTGGCACCATAACTGTTTTTGCTGCCGCCAAAGCATTTAATGTAAGCAATCCTAGTGAGGGCGGGCAATCAAATATAATATAGTCATAATTATGTTCAATTTTTAGGACCTCTTTTTTCATAATGAGCTCACGTCCAGGTAGTTGTGCTAATTCAATATCAATCCCCGACAAATGAATTTTGGCGGGAACGAGTGAAATATTTTTAAACTCTGTTGGATAGATTACATCCTCAAGGCTCTGTTTTCCTAGTAAAACATCATAAACACATGTATCAATTGCACCTTTATTTACACCAAGGCCAGTTGTTGTATTTCCTTGTGGATCCATATCAATCATCAGCACACGTTTACCAAGCATCCCAAGACTTGCAGCAAGATTAATCGTGGTAGTTGTTTTCCCCACTCCACCTTTTTGATTTGATATTGCAATTTTTTTCAACTGAGTTCCTCCTAATTCCTATTCATCTACGCCAGTCATTTTCATTTTTGGTATTAAGTTTGTATCGGGCAGTTTGATTTCAATTTCAGATGTTAAATCAAAATCTAAAATGAGTGGTTTCGTTTTAGCACTGATATCAACAATTCTAACATTTTGTTTTGCTGTAGCCATTGTCGTAGCAGTTTCCATTGGTTCTACTGTTTCTACTTTCAATAGCCTCTGTAATTTACCATCATTATAGTTTTCTAATTTCAATACATCCGGAAGTGGTTTAGGTTTGACCTCTACTAAGTTTTTGGGAATAACAATTTTAATTGTATAGTCAGCCTCATTTTCCACTTGTTCTACTTCTACATCCATCCCAAAATCTTTTATTGTCTTGATTGCTTTATTTACCGTATTCACTGCTAATTTCGTATTTTTGGCAATATTGAAGAATGTTGTTGTTGACTCACCTTTTTCTTTATCTTTGAAAACTTTTTCGATATATGTTTCCAAATCGGCAACTGTCATGTTTTTTTCTAAAATTATTTCAAGCACTCTATTTTGTTGTATATGCTCTTTAAATTTTAATAAAGCTCGTCCGTGGCGCTCACCAATCAACTTTTTCTCAATTGCTTGTTTCACTTCTTCTGATAACTGCAATAAGCGTAATTTATTTGCAACTGATGATTGTGATTTACCGACCATTTCAGCAATTTCATTTTGTGTTTTTGAAAACAGTGCCATCAATTGTTCATACGATCGGGCTTCCTCAATTGAGCTCAAATCGGCACGTTGTACATTTTCAATTAGTGCTAAAATCGCAGCTTCTGATGATGAAATTTCTTTGATAATTGCTGTTACTGTATTTAATCCTGCAAGTTTTGATGCGCGAAATCGGCGCTCTCCTGCAACAATTTCGTACATATCACTTGTTACTTGTCGTAAAATAATTGGTTGTAAGATACCATGTTGTTTAATTGAGTTTGCTAATTCCTGCAATTCTATTTCTTCAAAAACTGTTCTTGGTTGATATCGGTTTGCAAGAATTTGGCTTATATGTACTTCCGTTACCATATTCAGCCCCTCCGCTGTTATGATAGCAGTTGTCCCCAAATCATTTGTCTTTTCCATATTTTTTTCCTCCTCAAAATTAAAGTGGGCTTTTTTTTATTTTTCCAAAAATGCGTGGGTATATTTTTGGTGTTTTATTCCCTTTATTCATAAAAAAGATGATGCGTTTATCATTTTCTTTATCTAAATATAGCATCCGTTCGGTAATCTCTGTTACACCGAGTACTTTTATTGCATGTGCTGCTTCTGCTAATTCATCCAAGCCCTGCTCTCCTTTTAAAACGATGAAAGTTCCACCAACTTTTACAAGTGGAATACATAATTCTGCTAACATTGGGAGACGAGCAACCGCTCTTGCGGTAACCACATCAAATATTGCTGGCGTAGCACGTCCAATTTCTTCCGCGCGTCCGTGTACTAACTTTACATCTTCTAACCCGAGTGCATCAACAACTGCTTGTAAAAATTTGATGCGCTTTTCTAATGCTTCAATTATCGTGATTTTCAAATGTGGGAAAAAAATCTTTAATACAAAAGATGGAAACCCAGCACCGCTTCCAACATCACATAGTGTTTCAATTTGTGTAAAATCGAAGTAAAATGCTGGAGTAAGTGAGTCATAAAAATGTTTGCGGTATACTTCATTTTCTTCTGTAATACCAGTAAGGTTCATGACTTCATTCCAAGAGACAAGTAATTCGTAAAATTTTTTTAGTTGCTCAGCTTGCTTCGGTGTTATTTTAATATCCTGTATTTGCAAGCTTGCTTCAAAATTGTATTCCATTCCATTCCTCCAAAATCATATATCTACAGTATAACAAAAAAAAAAGCCTATTAATAGGCTTTTTCGTAAATTAGCGGTTATTTGAGTCCAATTATTCTAAATTTCACGAAAAATGAAATCAAGAATCAACTATTATAGTAAGTTGTCTCCTGGCGTCCAACCACATGGAGCAAGTCCACCTGTTTGAAATGCTTCTAGCAGGCGTACAACTTCGTCAACATTCCGTCCAACGCTATTGTCATTTACTGTTGCTTGTACTAATTTTCCTTCTGGATCAATAATAAATAATCCACGAACTGCCGTTCCTGTTTCATCATCTAATACACCATAGTCTTCTGATACTGCATGTGTTGTATCAGCACCCATTGCATGTTTTATTTTTCCAAGTGCTGGTGTGTTTGTCCACGCCAAATGTGAATACACACTATCAGTTGATGCTGAAATTATGACTGTATTCAGCTCTGTAAATTTAGCATTTGCATCACTCATTGCTTTAATTTCTGTTGGGCATACGAATGTGAAGTCTAATGGGTAGAAATACAGAATTGTCCATTTCCCTGCATCCATATTTTCCTGAAGTGTTACTTTTCCAAAAGAACCGTCCGCTAATAAAGCTTCCATTTCAAATTTCGGCGCTGCTTTACCAACTTTGGCACCAGTCGCATAATAAATTGTCTCTGAATTATTGTTATTGCACATAGTTATATCCTCCATTATTTTAGTATACTATCTATAATACCATTTCTTTGTAAAAACTCAAGTTATATACTCATATTCTTTAAAATAATTAACAGTTATACTTCAACTATACCTGTATTTGTAACTATTTCACATTCCCAAAAATCATATTTTCCTCCATGGCTTTTAGCGACTAAATCAAGATAGATACCTGGTTCAACCATATCTATTGGTCTTCCCATTTCTTTCAAACAAATGATATGACAGCCTTCTTTTTGATGTTTTTTTATTTGTTGTTGTTCGTAGTATTCTGTGAGTTCATCACATATTGCGGCTATATTTTCCATATTTTCTACTACGATATAATGTTCAATGCTGCGGATGCTTTCAAGTTGATCCCCTTGCTTCTCAAGTTTATCTACTCTATTTTTATTCACAATTTCAATATATTGTTCATCCGTAGGATATAAAAAAGAAATATAATAATCCCAATCTTTGTCTTCAAAACCATAAAATACGGCAGTATGCCCCCATAAATCTATTCCCGCCTCCAGGGTTGCTTCTAATTCAAGGGTGTTTTTGGTATATATCATAAATGTTGTGGTATCTTCCATTATTTCAATTCCAACTAAAACACCTACTTCTTCTAGCAATATTACAAGTGCATTTTCAAGTGCATCAAATTCTGCCGTGTTGGACATATTATCCATTGAGCGCATGCCTGAAATACTATATTTTAGAAACTCCGGATATGCGGTTATGGGCGCCTGTTTTATTGCTCCCATATCAATATATAAGAGGCATCTTTTTGAATCTTTATCACACGCATATACATCCCAACTCGTTGTAAGAATACCAGATTTCTCTGCTTTTTCATCATACGTACTTTCCATTTTTTTGCCCCTTTCCTCTACATTACTAACCTAACTCTATCCATTATAGCATATGTTTTCTCATTTTTCATATGAAAAAAGTGCAAGCTATTTCTTACACTTTGGACAAATTCCTTTAAACTGAAGGCTATGGCTTTTAATTTCAAAATCACTAAAAGCATTTCCTAATTGTGCATCAATATCGAGATTAACATCATAGATATCCCCACATACTTCACAGTAGAAATGTGCATGCGGTTTCGAGCGATATAGATCATACCGTTGCTCATTTTCAGTTGCTCCTAGCGATTCGATGATTTTATTCTGATCAAATAGGTTCAGCGTATTATAAACACTCGTTTTTGAGAGGGTTGGGATTGTGCCTTGTAACTCCTCGTAAATCATATTTACACTTGGGTGATTATGGTGTTTAAAAAAATACTCCAACACTTTGATGCGTAAATAGGATGGCCGTATCTTTTTTTGTCGAAGAATCAACTCAATTTCTTTAGTTGTGATTTCAATCAACTGAATCCCCTCCCTTATTTTTTTTCCTGTATTTTTAAATACATATCAAGCATTGTGATATCAACAGCATTAACTCCTGCAACGCGTGATGCTTGTCCAAGTGTCATGGGTGCTATTTTTCCTAATTTTTCTTGTGCTTCTAGCGCTAAATTGGGAACTTTTTGGTAATCAAGATTAGCTGGTATTTTTTTATATTCGAGTTTTTTAAATGCTTTGACTTGTTGTAATGCTTTACGTATATAGCCATCATACTTTATTTGTACACTCACTTGTTCAACAATATCTGCTGGTACACCTGATAAGAATGCAAGTTCATCAGGTGTTCTGTTCATAATTTCGATAACTTCTAATAATATTCCCCAATTGATTTCTGGTCTTCTTAAAAAAACTTCTGCACTCACACCATCATGTAGTAAGCTTAATTCAGCATTTTCTAAAAATTGGGTAATCTCTTGCCGAGGCGTTATTTTGATTTCTGTTAAAAGTTCTTTGACTGCAAGTATTCCCGCTTTTTTTATATTAAAGCGTTCATATTGCTCGACTGCAATTAGCCCATACTTCCACGCGTAATCTACTAGACGTAAATCAGCATTATCGTGGCGGAGCAATAACCGATACTCAGCACGTGAAGTCAGCAGACGATATGGGTCCTTTGTTCCTTTGGTTACCAAATCATCTAGCATCACACCAATATAGGCCTCATCTCTTGAGAGCACAAGTGGCTCAAGATTTTTGATTTTTGCTGTTGCATTTATACCTGCAACTAGCCCTTGGGCTGCCGCTTCTTCATATCCACTTGTTCCATTGATTTGACCGGCAGTGTAGAGACCAGCGACTTTCTTTGTTTCAAGTGTTGGTAATAGTTGGGTTGGCATGATAGCATCATATTCAATGGCATAGCCATATCGCACAACTTCACAATGTTCAAGACCTGGAATTGCCTCAAGCATTTTTTGTTGGACATCATGAGGCATACTTGTGGACATCCCTTGAATATACATCAAATCTGTTGATGCTGATTCGGGCTCAATAAATACCTGATGGCGGTTTTTATCTGCAAAGCGAACAATTTTATCTTCAATTGATGGGCAGTATCTTGGTCCTGCACCTTCGACATTACCAGAATACATTGCTGATTCTCCAAGATTTTTTTGAATAATTTCAATCGTCTTTTCCGCAGCATATGTTAAATAACATGGGAGTTGTGGTTTAACAATGACTTCCATGTTTTTTTCAAATGAAAAAAAGCTTGCATCGGTATCCCCAGGTTGTTCCACAGTTTTACTGAAATCGATGCTCCCACGTTTTATCCGGGCTGGTGTTCCCGTCTTTAATCTGAGTAACTCAAATCCTAGTTCCGTTAAACTTTTTGAGAGTCCAAAACTTGTTTTAAATCCTGTTGGTCCTCCAACTTCCTTCGTATGACCAATTAAAATTGCAGAATTCATATATGTTCCTGCTGTTATGATAACAGCTTTTGCTAATACGATGGTCCCATCGTTTAAAGTTACGCCTTGAATTATAGCATTTTCAACATTTAAAGATGCTACACGACTTTCAAGTATCGTCAGATTCTCTTGCTGTTCTAATAATGCGAGTGCTGCTTTGGGATACTCAACTACATCAACTTGCCCGCGTAGTGACCAGACAGCAGGTCCTTTACTTTTGTTCAGCATCTTCATTTGCAGTAAGTTCTCATCTGCAAGTTTAGCCATAACGCCACCAAGGGCATCAATTTCCCGTACCACAATTCCTTTTGCCGATCCGCCAATTGATGGATTGCAGGGCATATGCCCAATTGATCTCCGGTGTTCAGTGATGAGTGCGACACTTACGCCCATTTTTGCCGAAACCATTGCACTTTCTATTCCTGCATGGCCTCCACCAATTACTATTACATCATAAGCTTGCACACGTATACACCTCTTTATTTCTTCTATTTTTTATTATATTCCGTTCTCTAATCATACGCTATTTTAGGCGTTTTGTAAAATAATATAGCTTTTTTTCCATCTAAGATAGTGTAGTATGAAGTGTGGGTAAGAAAAAAACGCTGGATAATGAACTGTTCCTTTCCATCAACAATGCTGTGTATGATCTTATTCAAATCCCTGTTTCAAAATCTGTTTCTCCAAACTTTGACCACATTAGCGTGGCCAAACACATCCCAACAACTCAATCCAAACCATCTGAAAATCATGTATAGAGAGTTCCTGTATTTAATGACTACTTATCGACCAAATCTGACTACTTCGCCAACATTGAATCCCTCTATTATTCTGAAGCGAATGTTTACTAGTTTTCAGGACATTTTCAAAAGTTATTGACAGCATTGTAGTTTTTTAAAAATAAAGTATCCCTCTTAGTTACTCGCACTTATTTCGTACTTTTATGATATAATATAAGATATTTTAAGCGAAAGATAGGGTAGTATATCCCATATTGAAAGGATGAATTTAATGTTAGATGCTGCCCATAAAATTTTACATACTTATTTTGGTTATAACACATTTCGTGAAGGACAAACAGAAATTGTTTCCGCACTTTTAAACAAGCAAGATGTTTTAGCAATTATGCCAACTGGTGCGGGGAAATCAATTTGTTACCAAGTCCCTGCTATGCTTTTTGAGGGCTTAACGCTCGTTATTTCTCCCCTGATATCGCTTATGCAAGATCAGGTCCATGCGCTAAATCAAGTTGGAATTGCTGCTGCTTTTTTAAATAGTTCGCTTAGCATCGAAAAACAAAATCAGGTGCTTGCAGATACCAAAAACAATGCTTATACATTATTATATATTGCCCCTGAACAATTACTAACTCAGCGGTTTCTCCTGCTTTCAAAAGAAATAACCATCTCTTTTATAAGCATAGATGAGGCACATTGTATCTCACAGTGGGGGCATGATTTTCGCCCTGGCTATTTACGTGTTACAGACTATATTAATCAATTACCAACACGCCCAATTATTGGTGCTTTTACTGCTACGGCAACAAAAATTGTCAAAGCTGATATTACGCAAATCCTAAATTTAGATGACCCATTTAGCATCACTACTGGTTTTGATCGTCCGAATCTCTCTTTTAGTGTTCACAAAACAAATAATACTTTTAATGAGATTAAAGCGTATCTCGCACAAAAACATGGACTTAGTGGGATAATCTACTGCTCAACTCGTGTTGCTGTTGAAAGCATCCACGCCCAACTTCTTGAGTCTAACTATGCTGCAACACTCTACCATGCGGGTCTCCTAGCCGAAACTAAACTTGCAAACCAGCATGCTTTTGTCCGCGATGAAGTGCCAATTATTGTTGCTACGAATGCTTTTGGTATGGGGATTGATAAATCCAATGTCTCCTTTGTTATCCACCATAATATGCCAAAAAATATAGAGAGTTATTATCAGGAAGCTGGACGAGCGGGGCGTGATGGCTCGCCCGCCCAATGCCTCCTATTTTATAGTGGGTCCGATGTCCGCACAAATCAATTCTTCCTTGATACTATGGAACAGGGAGAAAATACCAGTGATGTGCAATTTTTGGAATTCAAGGCATTTGAACAAGAACGCCTAAAAAAAATGACTTTTTTTTGTTATACAGAAGATTGCTTGCGACACTATATTCTTGCCTACTTCGGTGAAAACACTGCTAGCTATTGTGGTAACTGTAGCAACTGTCTCGATAATTTCGAGCAATACGATGTTACCATCCCTGCCCAAAAAATCCTATCTTGTATTAAAAGAATGGGTGAAAATTTTGGTATTAAAATGGTTGTTGACGT
Organism: Erysipelotrichaceae bacterium; assembly: GCA_003864555.1. Taxonomy (GTDB): domain Bacteria; phylum Bacillota_I; class Bacilli_A; order Culicoidibacterales; family Culicoidibacteraceae; genus BHER01. The sequence goes on from BHER01000012.1 coordinate 10,177, forward strand.
CCTCCGTGGGAGTAAAAATAGCCGATTACTTACACTTCGACTAAATGAGCAGAAAACCTATGATATTTTAGCAGATACATCCGAAACACAAATTCGCCATATTATTCAACAGCTCCTTGTATTAGGATATCTTATCACAACTAATGGGCAATACCCGACCCTCAAACTTACGAGTATGTCACTTGAACTCCTTTTGGGGAAATCAACCCTTTCAATGAATATCCCCAAAAATATCCCACTCCCACAGAAAAACAAAAGCCAAACAATCACTTTCGCAAATCCTGAATTATTTTCAATTTTACAAAAATTACGCCAAACACTTGCTAAAAAGCAAAATATACCAGCATACTTAATTTTTAGTAATGCCACTTTAAATGAAATTTGTCAAAAGCGCCCTGCAACACTTGAACAGATGGCTACAATAAATGGTATCGGTAAAATCAAACTTGAGCAGTATGGCAGGCTCTTTCTTGATATCCTTTCGGATTATGAGCATTAGCCCCTTTTTATAAGAAAGTTAACTTAACTTCTCAGTGCCTACATGCTTTTTCTGAGGATCATATTATTTCATCTTTTTTGGTGATTTTGCACAAATTACTCATGCTTTTATCTATTTTTTAAGGTATCATAGAGTTACTTCAAGGAACTGTTTTTTGGATAGGTATATTTTTAAAAATATCACCTATCCTAGACAGTCACTTTATCTGAAGTATAATGTGAAATTTTGGGACTTAATAGCAAATTCAATTTTATAATATAGAGTAGGGCCTTATTATCTAATCTGTTTTGCAAAAAATATAGGCGTTATTCTGACCATATGGTTAGATATTTCGAATAAATGAAGGAGTTTTTATAATGAATGATACTATTTGGGAAATTATTAAAGCAATCAAATCAGGTGATATGACACTTGAGGATGCTGAGTCTTCTTTACCAGCAGCTATTTTTGGTGAACTAAAGAAAAGTTTTACTGTTAATGCTGGATCTGCTCTCTGGTGGGCTGGGCAACGCATCACTTATGACAAATTATAGATGATTTCAATGCTAGATTGGAGTTAGATACTATGAAAATACTATACTTGAAAAAAATAAAACAGTATATGGAAGATAATCAAATTATTATAAAATATAATAAACAGTATCAGCTCGATATACTAGAGCAAATCAGCTTTTTAGAGCACCTAGACAATTTTAGTTGGGGTGTATTTTTTTTGTATCTCAGCACTTTTCATGAAGAAAATATAACGGATGCAACGCTTAATATTGCGTGTGGTCTCGAACTTCTTGGACTTGCAGTTAAACTCTATGATGATTTTCTCGATGAAGATGGCCTTTTAGAAAATAGTTTCCCTTTGCGGATGCAATCGCTCCTTCCAATGGAGTTACTTTTTGATGCAAAAATACTGCTAAGCAGTGCAAAAGATCAGGTAAATATTGATTTATACCTCCAACAAATGCTAAATGGCGAGTGGTGTGATATAATTACTAATATAGCGGATATGCCAACTATTACAGAGGCATACTATTTTGAACAGATTATGCTAAAATCAACAGCTTTTTTTCAATTACTCGTCTCTTTTTTGGAACCATCATGCCAATCTTTTTGGCGTGATTTTGTCGAAGTCTACTCACCTATGATACAAATTTCTAATGATATTAGTGGGGTCCAACATCTCCAAAAAAGTGATATTAGAAAATTAAAAGCAACATTACCAATAATAAAAACATTGGTTGGTACTACATTTTCAAATAAAACGACAGAGGAATTACAGCAATTGATTTATCATAGTGGGGCAATTGAATACGCACTATACCGCTATAATAATATGCAAAAAGAGTGTTTCAACTTACTTCAAACACATGATATGAGTCATACTAACCGAATGTTTGCTCTTATTGAATATTTACATTTAGGAGAATATTATGCGCAAAGAACAGATTGCTAATCTTGTCATCATTAACTTAATTTTAGGGCTCCTTGCCCTCTTATCTAAAGATTATCCCATCATACATTTTACAACGATAGAGGTTTTGGACTTTATTTTAAGTTTTATCCTTTTCTTTTTAGGAAGCTTTTTATTTATTTACTCACCAAGTGAACCTTCCTCAAAATGGTTTTTTATCGTACTCCATATTACTGGTTGGATACTTATCCTCCCAGCTTTTCCTTTTGCCTATCCCCTCTATCTTTTCCTTGTTTGTGTGAGTGCACCGGCACTTTTCCAATTTTTTATTAGCTTTATTAAAGTTGACCATACCAAACTTGCAAAAAATATATTAACGATATTAGTAGGTCTTAGTCTGATACTCTACTCTGCTTTGCTCCTAAATTTCGACCGTTACTCTTTTTTGTTTTTTATCCTTCTGCTCTTGACTATCGCTGCAACTATTTTTCTCTCTCTTACAAATAATTTTAAACAACGAGCTGAACTACGCGAATATCAGTATTTACTCATTGGCTCTTTTCTCTTTTCTTTACTTCCATTGATTCTAACGCATATATTCCAGATTCAGCCTCTTATTCTCAGGCAACTATCGCCCTACTTCATCCTAATATTCCCCCTGACTTTTAGCTATATTCTTATCAAGCAGCATAAACTTCAAACTGATTTTGACTATCTTTATTTTGCCCTTCATTCGATCGCTATTTTCTTAGTATTTTTTCTTTTTTGCATGCTAAGTATTTATTTTGTGAATATTTCTATTATCAAGACACTTGTTATGCTCCTCTTTATTACTATTTTATTTTACTTCTTTAACATTATTCAACATTATTTTTTACGGAGGCAATTACAACGCATATCGGATAGCAAAGAATCATTTGAATATGAGCGCCACGAAATTTTTCACCAAGTAACATATGATAACTACCTCTCATCACTTTATCAAGTCATTGAAAAAATCATTTTTCAGATCACTGGTCTTACAGACTTTGCAATTATTTGGAAAGAGGATGGCTATAACTTTATTATGCACCAAGTTGGTGCCTTCGAACTAGCCAAATTGACCCCACATATTAACCAGCAATTAAAACCATTCCCCTCTAATATCTCAAGTCATCTGCTGATATGTTCAGCTTTTCCCCTCCGCTATGAGGGTGTCAGTTGTGGATGGATTTTATTCAAACAAACGACAGAAGAACTCATAGTTGCGGGTAACTATCAGCAAGCATGTGATATTGCTGATACACTCTCACAGACACTTAAAAATACCGAGTTACTCTATGAAAACCATAAGCGCTATCTTCATCTCCCCAATATTAGTTATGAAGAACAATACAATATCAATTTTACAAGAAATGTTGAAGCCTCCCGGCTTGAGCTTTCTCATTATCTTCATGATGATGTCCTCCAATTAATCCTAGCACTCAAATACTTAACTGAAACCCTTGAGACCCCACAAGATGATATCAAAAAGATTATTCTTGCCAATTTTGATGAACTTAATGCCTCCTTACGCAATAAAATGTTTGATTTGTATCCATCCACACTATCAGATCTTGGTTTGGAGCAAAGTATTCACATCCTCCTTGATAAGCTTGTTTCCACAAGATACAATAATAGTCGTCGCACACTTACCATTAATTTCACTTGTGAAATTGAAAATCAGCTTAGTAAAAATGTACAGCTTTCTATTTTCCGCATCACCCGTGAGCTTGTCCAGAATGTTTTAAAACATGCGGAAGCAACAAAAATTGAGATTTCCCTGCTTTCAGACACACGTTATATTAGTATTGTTGTTACCGATGATGGTATCGGTTTTGATCCTAACTTGATTCCTGCACTGAGCCAAAATGGTGATCACTTTGGACTCCTCTCTATCAAGCAAGAAGTCGGGCTCCTAAAAGGTAGCTTCGCTTTAAAAAACATTATACTTGAGTCTCAAACTGGGCTCACCGTGAAAATTAAAATCCCGATTATTTGAGGAGTTGAAACACTATGGATATAATATTATTTGATGACCATGAGTTATTTGCTAAAAGTCTTGGAATTGCATTAAAAAATTCTGTGAAATCTTTTGAATCTTACACCAGTCCTGAAAATATTTTTACTATTCTTGCAGATAAAATGCCCGATGTGCTTCTGCTTGATATTAGAATGGGTGAGTATAATGGGTTGACTATTGCACAAGATGTTTTAAAGCAATATCCCGATGCCCGTATTATTTTTCTTTCTGGTTATGACCTCGTTGAATATCATAATCAAGCCATCCGCATTGGCGCAAAAGGTTTTATTGACAAAAGTGTGTCAATTTCAAAACTCATTGAAAAAATTACGCTTGTCTGTGCAGGTCAAATGATTTTCCCCCCATATACGACAACAACTACTACACTTACTGCCAGAGAAAAAGAAATTTTACAGCATATTACGCTAGGCCTTAAGCCACAAGCCATTGCCGAAGTTTTAGGTATCAGCCGTAGGACAATTTATAATCACATCCAAATGATTAATGATAAGCTTGGTGTCAATTCAACAATTAGTGCTATTGTCCGTGGTATTGAACTTGGTATTGTCACATTGAATGAAGATTAATCCACAAAAAAAGTCCACTGATAAAAATCAGTGGACTTTTTATTTTTTCTAGCGTTTATGCTCACCTTGAGTTAAAGCATATGTTGCTAATACGTATAAAATGAGTGTTATAATATTATAGATTGTTGAAATAATTGGCATAATCCCGATGATGAAACCAAAAATAGCCATCATGGATGCAATAACCCCAAGTAGTTTACCTTGTGTTTTTTTGGGTAGCCTAAGATTCATTATTAATGTTATAATTGCCAAAATAAGTATGGCCATTCCTAGAAAAATCATGAGCACAATCACAAGAATCAGCGTAACTGGTAATACTGCTCCCGCTTGCTCGGGGCTCATTTCAATAAAATTTGGATACGCTTGCATCACCATATTTATCTGGCCAAAAGCATATGCTGCAATGGCACAATAAATAAAACTGATACCCGCTGTAATACTATTAAAAATTTTCGTTATTTTCATCTTGATGGCTCCTTCTTCTTCGGTATTCGTGGCATTTCTCTTTTATGTTCTGAGCGGTCATGCCAATAGGCAATCACCTTTTTATCATGATCGGGTATTCCTTCACCTTTGAGATGCTTCTCAATCATCGCGTATGTTGTCCCAATTTCATCTTCATCCGTCTGATTTTCCCAAAGGCCTGCAGATGGTTTTTTATCTATCAGTTCTTGAGGGACCCCAAGAACTTCTGCCATTTGCCAAACTTCTTGTTTTGTTAAATGGAGCAGTGGGGCAATATCTACTCCACCATCACCAAATTTTGTGAAGTAGCCTGTATACCATTCTGCTGCATTATCTGTTCCAACAACCAGATAGTTTTTGCTTTGTGCAATTGCAAACAGGGCACTCATTCGCAACCGTGCACGTCCATTCCCATCAATTACACGTGCATCATTGATATCATTTGTTGCCATCGCCCCATCTATTGCAGAAAATAGGGCATCGTGGGTAGCACTTAAATCAACTATATGGTGCATAAGACCTAAGCTATCCACGACAAGCTGTGCATCTTCTAAATCTTTCGTATCACTCTTACACGGCAACATTACACCTATAGTCTGGTTTTTATGTTTACGGCTCAGTAAATAGCTTACTACTGCTGAATCAATACCTCCACTAATACCAATAATGAACCCATCCGCTTTACGGTATATCCGTTCACTCTCTAGCCAATCACTAAGGTACTCAATATATTTTTGCACTTAGTTTCCTCCTAAAAAAGGGACCGCTTCTAATCTTTTATTTGGTCGATACTTTCTCCCCGCTTTTGCTTGTGCTACCCCATCTAAGATAACTGCATCACCGGTAAAGCCAATATGAACTTTAAGTAAGCTTGCGCCAACTCCATATGTCGAAACGGGCGTCTTCCGGCGTTCAAATTCTAAAATTTTTTCTACTGATAAGCCACCACTTACAAAAATATTAACATGCTGATATCCACCCTCGTCTAATGCAGCGCGAAGAGCAAAAACTATTTCAGGATTCATCCCTCGAGGATCAAAATACCCAAGTTCATTTTGATTACGCATGAAATATTGATCAACCATTGTTGGTGATGTATCAATGCGGACTGCAAATAATTCCTTATCAAAATGGTTTGCAAGTGCTAGACTATCGGTAATCACATCATTATTATAATCAACAAGTGCTATTAAATTATCTTTAGGGTATGTTTTTTTGTATGCAATTGCTGCAGCAACAACATCACCACTATATAGCTGAATAAGTGCATGTGGCATTGTCCCAAGACCCTCTTTGCCCCACCACTCATTCATTGCATGAGTTGCCTGTGCACTCATACCACCAACATAGGCACTATAACCATCACCAGCCTGCTGGCTAAAGTGGTCATCGCGATCCCCCATGAAGACAACAGTTTTATTCCCAACAGCTTTCACAACATCATGAACATTTGTTGCAACCGATGTCCGTCTTGCCAAGATTCCATCAATTAGACCTTCTAAATGGCCAAATTGCTGATACTGCCCTGTAATTGTCAGCACCGTTTCAAATGGCTCAATTTTATCGCCATCATGGAGTGCTGTAATTATTAATGTTTCAGGATTTTTGGAAAAAGTATGTAAAATTGCAATTGCCTCATCTATCCCACAAAGAATAGCCTGTTTTCTTTGAAAAAATTGCATCGTCACTCGATGATTTGGTAATTCTTGTTCTGCAATTTTTGCTGTTTTTAAAAAATAAACGGCTGAAAACCAGCCCTCTCCAATTCTATCATCAAATTTAAAAGTTTTATTTGTTAATCTACTAATTTTACCTTGTTTTTTGAGTTCTAACTCTTTTAGTTCAGGTTGTTTCATTTTTAACACGTCATTTCTTTATAATTTTTTATTCCTATTATCTATTATATCACGTTAGGATTATTTTTTCATCATTATTCTAATTTTAAGATAATAGTTATATTCGTCTTTTATTAAAAAAAGATTGCTAACATCATTCTGTTAGCAATCTTCCTCTCATTATAAAATTTTACCGCATTCATTTTCAATAGCTGCAATATATGCTTTTTGTAATTTTTTTGTGATTGGACCGGGAATACCTGCTCCAATTTTTTTGCCATCAATTTCAATAATTGGCATAATTTCTGCTGTTGTGCTGAGTAAAAAAACCTCATCCGCTGTGTTAAGAATTGCAATATCAAATGTACATTCATTAATTGGAATCCCAAGTTTTCTTGCTTCAGTCAATGCAACTATTTTTGTAATACCTGCAAGAATATAATTATCATCTGGATGGCTCCAAAGTGAACCATCTTTAACAACAATAATATTTGATGTTGAACCTTCTGTTAGAATCCCATCACGGTGTTGGATAACTTCCTGAACATTTGCTTTTTTTGCCTCATTTTTAGCAAGCACATTCCCAAGAAGACTAATCGACTTCACATCACATCTGAGCCATCTCATATCTGGAATAATAACAGCTCCAACTCCACTTGTAATCTTCTCAATTTGTCGTCCCATTACAACTGTAAATCCTGATAAGACGGGCGTTGATTCAGCAAGTGTTGGGAAGAAGTGATTTCTTGCAATCCCATCTCCACGGCTTACTTGAAAGTAGACATAGCCTGTATCTAGCCGATTAACGCTAACTAATTCAATAAGTAGTTCTTCTACTGCGACTCTTGTAAACGGTAACTCCATTTCAATTTTACGTGCACCATTAAATAATCGATCCAAATGCTCTTTCATTGTAAAAAGTTTCCCATTATGGACACGAATAACCTCATATATTCCATCCCCAAACTGATATCCTCGGTCGTGGAAATCAACCTTCACTTGCTCTTCTTCAACAATTTTACTTTTCCAAATTACTTTCATATGCTTACTCCTCAATTTCCCCTTAGGTTTTATAATTTGTTTACATTATAC
>BHER01000013.1 GCA_003864555.1 Erysipelotrichaceae bacterium
CATATTCCCAACTTTGTAGCGAACCCAATTATTAGGACTAAATTGGAATGTCAATGATAAAACGGACAAAAAATTAAGAGAAAATAAGAAAGATTAGGAAGTAATAGAATCAAAGGTAGAAGGTGTCAAATAATCAAGTGATGAATGATGCCTTTTGTTGTTATAATAAATGGAGATATACTCTAATGTTTCAAGCTTTGCTTCCGCCATTGTTTTAAACATTTTTTTTGAGAATACTTCACGATTGAATGTTTTATAGAATGATTCCATTACAGCATTGTCATATGGATTCCCTTTCCTACTATTACTTGGAATATAATTCAATTTTCGAAGTAATTCAACAAATGCATTTCCAGTATATTGAGAACCTTGATCAGTATGAACAATTAGACCGGCTTTTGGTTTTTCTTTTTCAACAGCATCTTCAAAACTATCTAAAACAAGTATTTCTTTCATATGGGTATTTATAGAATAGCCAATACATTTTCTTGTAAAACCATCAATAAATACGAATAAATATAACATTCCTTCTTGTGTTGGAATATAAGTAATGTCTCCAAACCAAATCTTGTTTTTTTCAGAGAACTTGAAATTTTGATTCATAAGATTCTCATGTGCATATATTTGACCTTTTGATTTCTTATATCGATATGTGGTGCCTTTAGGTATTAAACCTGCTTCTCTCATGAGGTGTGCAATTCTTTTTCAGCTAATCACTAATCCTTCATCATTCAATACTTTTTTAATTCGTCTACATCCATATCGACTTTATGCTCAAAGAATATTGTTTTAATTTTTTCTAAAAATACTTCATTTTCAATTTCTCTTTTAGTTACTTTTCTTACAATTTTCAACCCATTTTGCTCAGTTAGTACCTGCCATAATGCCCCATAAATGAAACCCATGTCCTCACGCACTATCCTACACATCTCATGTAGAATATATCATATTTCCACAAATAAAGCTATCTTTTTCAAGAGAACTATTATAATAATCTTCCACTTTTTATAATGCTTTTTACCAGACCATTTCTTCAGTGAAATTCTTAAATTCGACATCCTGAATTAATTCTTTTATATCCGATTTGATGGATTGCATATGTATGAAATACAGACGATCCATTCATCAAATAATTGCTGGTGCTTTCTAAAATCAAATGCAAAATGTCGCTATTTTGTTTCAGCAGAGATAAAAAAAAGAGGTTAACCCCTATTCTATAAGGGTTAACCTCTTCGTTTTACATTTCTCCGTGGAATGTTCTTGCGATTACATCATTTTGTTGCTCTTCAGTTAATTTGTTAAAATTAACTGCATACCCTGAAACACGCACAGTTAATTGTGGGTATTGATCAGGATTAGCTTGAGCATCTACTAATGTTTCACGGTTGAATACATTAACATTCAAGTGGTGACCACCTTCTGACATGTATCCGTCTAACATTGCTACTAAGTTTTCAACTTGTTGATTTTTTGCCATTTTTTAAACCTCCTCTCAAAGTATTTTATATTACTAGTATAACGATTTTTAAAGTTATACATCAATACCATCTGTTAAGTTCGGAATTTTACAAGGCATATCGCCATTTTCATCACAGTCGCCAATTGCATCAAAGTCGATACCAAGATCTAAATCAATATTTAAATCTAAGTCTCCCATGATGATTTGATCATCTTTTCCAAGTGCTCCTGGAATAATTGAAAATGTGTTTGAAATCCCATCTGATGCGTGATTAAACGGCAGTTTTGATACTGACTCAAGTGATGCAAGTGCACCATTTGTGTCCCGTCCATGCATCGGGTTTGCACCCGGTGCAAATGGTGCACCGGTACGGCGACCATCTGGTGTATTCCCAGTTTTTTTACCATAGACAACATTTGATGTAATTGTTAATACTGACATTGTTGGGAAGCCATTACGATATGTATGGTGTTTACGAATTTTATTCATGAACACTTCTACTAAGTCTACTGCTAAATCATCTACGCGATCATCATTATTACCATAGCATGGGAATTCACCCTCTGTTTCAAAGTCGACAACAAGGCCTTCTTCATTACGGATGGTTTTAACTTTTGCAAATTTAATGGCGCTTAATGAATCTGCTGCAACTGAAAGTCCGGCAATCCCTGTTGCAAAATAGCGTTTTACTTCTTTATCATGTAAGGCCATTTGTGAGCGTTCATACGCATATTTATCATGCATATAGTGGATAACATTTAATGTATTTACATACAGTTCTGCAAGCCACTCCATCATTTGATCAAAAAGTTTATAGACTGCATCATATTCTAAATATTCAGCTTTATATGATTCAAATTGTGGCCCAACTTGTGCAAAACTTTTCTCGTCGCGTCCACCATTTATTGCATATAATAAACATTTTGCTAAGTTGGCACGTGCACCAAAAAATTGCATTTCTTTCCCCACTCGCATCGGCGATACACAACATGCAATAGCATAATCATCACCATGTGTTACACGCATTAAATCATCATTTTCATACTGGATAGATGATGTTTGTATTGACATTTTAGCACAGAATTCTTTGAATCCTTGTGGTAAATGTACAGACCACAGAACTGTCATATTTGGCTCTGGTGCTGGTCCTAGTGTATTTAGTGTATGAAGATAGCGGAATGATGATTTTGTTGCCATCGGGCGACCATCAATTCCAACACCCCCTAGTGATTCAGTAACCCAAGTTGGGTCTCCTGAGAATAGTGAGTTGTATTCAGGCGTACGAGCAAATTTAACCAAACGCAATTTCATAATGAAATGGTCAATAATTTCTTGCGCGTCCAGTTCTGTAATCAGTCCTAATTTCAAGTCTTTTTCCATATAGATATCAATAAAAGTTGATGTTCTCCCAAGGCTCATCGCAGCGCCATTCTGTTCTTTAATGGCTGCAAGATAACCAAAGTAGACAGCTTGCACAGCCTCTTGGGCCGTTTGAGCAGGTTTTGAAATATCACAACCATAGAATCCTGCCATGACTTTGATTTCTTTCAATGCACGAATTTGTTCATTTAATTCTTCGCGATCACGGATAACATCAGCAGTCATCACACTTCCTGTATTATCCAATTGTTTGATTTTATCAACAACTAGATAATCAATTCCATAAAGTGCAACCCGGCGGTAATCTCCAATAATACGTCCACGACCGTAAGCATCAGGCAATCCTGTGATAATTCCTGATTTACGTGCTGCCCGCATTGATGCATTATAAGCATCAAAGACACCTTGATTATGTGTTTTACGGTATTTCATGAAAATTTCTGATACTTCTGGATCAACAGTATAGCCATATGACTCAGCTGCAACTTCTGCCATCCGAATTCCTCCAAATGGTTGAAGTGAGCGTTTGAATGGAATATCTGTTTGAATTCCGACAATTTTTTCTAAATCTTTATTTAAGTATCCTGCTTTATGTGAAGTAATTGTTGAGATAATTTTACTATCTAAATCATAAATACCTCCACGATTACGCTCTTCTTTTGTTAATTCCATACACTGTTCCCATAGTTTAGTTGTTGCCTCAGTTGCCCCCACTAAAAACGTATCATCACCCTCGTATGCGGTGTAGTTTAATTGAATAAATTGACGTACATCAACTTCTTTTTGCCAACGTCCCCCAATAAATCCTTGCCATAAATCTGTATTAGACATTTTTTTGCCCCCTTGTAATTTCAAAATTTCAACACTTTAATTTTGTTTTTTCTATGCCACTCTGGATTAGTTAAATTGTGAAAAACATCACTAAAATGATTTATTAAGTATAGTTAAATTATATCATTATTAAATTACTATAGCAAGCGATTGCATAATATTTATCAATCATTTTATTTCACAATACTCTATTTGCTCTACAATATATCTATTGTGAAAAAAGACATTATAAAACAGTGGGATTCCGTGAGATAAACAGTTCATTTTTTCACAAAAAAAGAGGCTGTTTTCAGCCCTTAGATAAAGATTCGCGTTCATCCAAAATTTCGATACATGCTCCAACAATCAACTCAAGGACAACCATGAAAATATACCGTGGTCGATAGCGATTATAACTGACGCTACCTGTATTTGCCTTAACAAAAATTGTGATATCCGCTATTCCCGCACAACGATTGATTGTATCATTTGTTAACGATACTGTCTGTGCTCCACGCTTTTTTGCTACTTCGAGGGCTTGTACTAACGCTGTATTATTCCCAGTAAGCGAGATAACAAAAACAATATCACTTTCCTGTAATTTCGAACTCAGCAGATGAATCATTTCCTCTTCATAAACCGAGTTCGCCCAAATACCAAGCATTTTGAGTTTTCGAGATAAATCTTCACAAATATAGCGTGAGGATGCCAAACCATAAATATCTACACGCTTCCCCTCACAAAACAGCCGTGCAATTGTTTGAATCTGCTGATGGTCAATTTTAGTGAGTGTTTGAAAAACATTATCCAATATCAATTGGCTTTTATCATCAAGTCGACTTTTATCCTGTTTTGTGATTGCGGTTGTTGGTGGCTCACTTTGATTTAACTGGATGAATACTTGGACTGCTTTAAAACCATCAAATCCCATTTTTTTACAAAGGCGGATAACTGTTGTTGTCGATACAAAACAGGCCTGCGCAACATCGTGCAGTCGCAATTTGGGTATTTCTAATTCGTATGCCAAAAAATACTCGGCGACTTCCACCTCACTGCGGTTCAAATCAGACCGCTGTTCATTTAAAATTTCATATAGCTGTTTCATCCAAACCACCATTTCCCTCTTATTTTAAGTATAGCAAATTTTATTGTATTATGTTATATTCTTTTTACTTCTTGGCTATTCTCCTCAATTAGTAAATTCCAAATTCAATAATTGTTGTTGATTTTCTGATTTCATTTGGTTCAATAATTGGTATTTCACTCCCATTTGCTGCGTTTATTGCGTTAGGAATATGCTGAGTTTCTAAGCAAATCCCCGCATATTTTTCCGTTTTTTTTCCGATGCTTGTTGTATACTCTGACCCAAGCTTACAGGCCATATAAACGATGATTGCTGGTTTATCTGTTGTTATACTAAGCATCCTTCCACTTATTGGATCCAATAGTTTTGCAACTTTTTCATGCTTGTGATTCAGTACAAAAGGGTGATCATATCCACCCGATCCAAATGAGATTTGTTCATCAGTACTTGCAATAATATCCGCAATAAGTTTAGCCTTGCGGACATCAAAAATAGTCCCCTCAACTGGGTGAATTTCATCACGCACCATCCCGATTTCATCTAATGGGATATAGCTATTAGCAGAAATCTGCAAATACTGATTAAGAATCGGTTCCTGACATGCTCCACTTAAATTCCAGTAGCTATGCTGTGTTGGATCCCATAGCGTCTGCTCATTACTTATTGCATCATACTGAATTATCAGCATGTTACCATCCAATTTATAGCATACAGTTGTTTTAATTGCTCCAGGATACCCCTGATTCCCATCTGCATCTTCTAGTAAAAAAGTCACACTCTTTGTTGTGTGTTCAATCAGCATCCACTCGCATAATCCATAGCCTAGTCCACCATGAAGATGATGGCTTCCATCATTTTGTGGTAGTATATACTTTGTTTCACCAAGATTAAACGACCCATTACGAATACGCCCTGCAACACGACCAACGACAACACCAAAATTGGGTCCTCCCGGTTTTTCATATTCTTTTTTATCTGCAAAATTGAGGACAATATTTTCAAAAACACCATCTCGGTTTTTCGTTTCGCATTTGTAGATACAGGCACCAATGGTCAGGAGTTCAAGTTTGATTTCGCTATTTTCAATCTGAATTGTTTTCATCATTTCTCTACCTCACATTTTTCTAAAAATTGAAAAAATACTGTATCATCTGCAAAAACATATGTTTGCTCAAGGACTTTTATAAAAATTTTTCCAATTTCATTTTCAAGTATTTTTTCATTTTCTTGACGACTTCCATCTTGGAAATTGATATTTTCTGCTAACTTTTGTAGCCAGGGAAGATGTTTTTGGATTGCAGCTGTTGCATTTATCCCACCGAAATAATTCAGGATATCTTCGATTTCTGCCTTGAGCCTTGCTGGTAAAATTGCAACTCCCATCACTTCAATTAAGCCAATATTCTCTTTTTTAATATGATGGAATTCTTGGTGCGGATGAAAAATCCCCCCCGGAAATTCAGTATTTATACGATTATTACGGAATGCAATATAATATTCATACATCTCCGCTTTTTTACGGACAAATGGCGTAATCGCATTATGTTGCATATTATTTGTTCTTGCAATCAGCTCACTATTTGGATCTGAGAATACCTTCCACTGCGCAAGTATAATTTCCAATTGCGCTTGGATTTCTACGCGGCTATTCCCACTTATGCGTAAAGTTGCAACTGGCCAATCAAGTATTTCCCAGTTGGTATTCCCAACTATTCTACTACTTTTAACAGCTGCACGCATAATTGGAAATTCATAAAATCCCCCCTGAAAATGATCATGGTTTAAAATCGATCCCCCAACAATTGGGATGTCAGCATTTGACCCAATAAAATAGTGAGGAAATTGATCCACAAAATCAAAAAGACGTGTGATTGTTGCAGCATCTGTCTTCATTTTACTATGTTCTCGTTTAAGAATGATTGCATGTTCATCGTAGTAGCCATAGGGCGAGAATTGGAAATACCAATGCTCATTATTGAGATTTAATGGAATTAGCCGTAAATTTGTTCGCGGGGGGTGAGTTGACCGCCCACCGTACCCTTCATTTTCGATACAGAGTTGGCACTGTGGATAGTATGTTTCGGTATTCTTTTTATGGTCAAATAATGCGGTAATTTCCTTTGGATCTTTTTCGGGTTTTGCTAAATTTATTGTGATATCAAGCAGCCCATATTTTGATGGCTGCTTCCACTTCTGATTTTTGTCTGTTTCTTTTATATAATCTGTCTGTTCGCAAAATTCATAAAATGCTTTTGTTGCAAGAACTGGTGATATCTCATAATTTTTAAAAAACTGCTGTTGCACTATACTTGGCAGTGGGATGAAAATATCCATAATTGCTACTTTTTTGATTTCTACTTGGTAGTTATATTCAAGTCTGCAATGGCTTCTAATTTCTTTAGAAAAAATACCTTCCAAAATTTGGGGGAGATTCGTTTCCGGTGCTATCCTTTTAGGCATATTATATGCTGCTAATTCTAAGATTACAAGTATCCTATTACGTGTATAACAACTATCCGTTTCTCTCATTAATTTTTTGGCAATAGTGTAGTTTAACAGCGCCTCTATCTGTTCATATGTCTTTTCAAAATTCATCTAAATCACCGCTGTTCCTGAAACAATTTTACTTTCGTAGAATGTTGGATTATAACCGAATGCACTAAAATAGGCTTGTTGTACTGCCTCTTTTATCGTATCTGCTGCAGCTTGTTCAATCAACGCAATTGCGCATCCCCCGAAGCCTGCACCAGTCATGCGGGCACCAAGGACACCCGCTTGTTTTTGTGCTGCTTGTACAATTAAATCCAGTTCACTACCTGTAACCTCATAGTCATCTTTTAATGAAAGATGGGAATTATTTAAATTCAAGCCAACACATGGTAAATCACCTATTGCAAGTGCTTCAAATACGAGTTGTGTCCGTTTTTGTTCACTTACAACATGACGTACCCGTCTGTAAAGTGTTTCCTGATTTAGTGCTTTTTTCACCTGTGGCAGATCACTTAATTCAAGTTCACAGAGCTGTTCTACTTCAAAAATAGTTTGGATGCGTTTTAATGCTGCCGAGCATTCAAGTCTTCTCTCATTATATTTAGAGTCTGCAAGCTTCCGTTTTTTATTCGTATTCATAATCAAAAAAGTATATTTCCCTAATGTGCATGGAGCATATTTATATTCTAATGTATTGCAATTTATCAAAATTGCATGGTCTTTTTTCCCCAGACCAATAGCAAACATATCCATAATACCACATTGCACCCCGATGAAATTATTTTCTGCTTCCATCGCAATTTTTGACATTTCAACAGGGTCGGCAGTCTTTCCTACTATTTCAAATACGAGGAGTGCAAAAGCCATTTCTAGTGAGGCACTTGAAGAAAGACCTGATGCGTTGGGGATAGTTCCGTAAACATACGCATCAAAACCATGTGTTAGTCTATGTCCATGTTTTGCCATTGTTGCCAAGATACCTTTCGGAAAATTTGTCCAAGCACCATTCTCATTTTTGATAATAGCATCAATTTCAAAACTTTCCACACCATCTTCGGCAAAATTATCGGAATATAAATTGATAATCTTATCATCTCGTATCGCAAAGTAGAGATATGTCCCATATGCTATTGCTGCTGGGAAGACATTCCCACCATTATAATCAATATGCTCCCCTATAATGTTAATACGACCGGGAGAAAATATTGTTTTTTGACTTTTTTTGTTAAAAAGTTCATAAAATTTTTCTTTGTGTCTTTCCATTTTTTTTCCTCCATTATGATTTATTCTATGTTTTTTACTCTGAAGCCTCATTTTTATGGAACTTTGTAAAAATTTCGGCGATTTCACCCTGTTCTGCTTTAAGACGACGATCATATGTTAAAAGCCCATTAATTTCTGCTTCGACATCATATAACTGCGTATAACAGAAACCAAAAATTACTGGTGATGCACAGACATCTTCTAGGATGCGGTTGAGTTGCTCCAAAAAATCTGCTTTTGTTCCAACTGAGGTGTATCCCCAACCAATTTGTTGATCTTTTTGGAAGCCAATTCCACCAAACTCTGTTAAAAGGATTGGTTCATTTTGGTACTTAAATGCTCCCGCATAAATTGGTCGACCTGCTGGTTGCGATTTAAGGACTTTATCAACTGTTGAAAGAGATTCCCTGAAGTATGTTTTTTTGTCAATCTCATGCTCATTTCCATGGTTATAATTATGGATAGCACAGATGTCCGTCACCGTTAATTCCCAACCATCATTATTCACAATAAGTCTTGTGCTATCGATTGATTTAAGATAGTGATATAACGATACTGCATGGTGTTGTTGTTTCGTATTATGGTTAATTTCCGATACCGCCCAGCTCTCATTGAGGGGAACCCATGCAATAATTGATGGATGATTATAATCTCGATTTACTACTTCTGCCCATTCACGCAACGCATTATTCACATATTTTGTGCTATATGTTGCAGCACTTGCCATCTCTCCCCAAATAAGATAACCAAGCTTATCAGCCCAGTAGAGGAAACGTGGGTCTTCGAGTTTTTGATGTTTGCGGCAACCATTAAACCCAAGCTTTTTCGCAATTTCAATATCAAATATGAATGCCTCATCCGTTGGTGCAGTAAGTAAGCCCTCTTTCCAATACCCTGATCAAGTACCAGTCTTTGATAGTATGGGCGGTTGTTTAGATAAACTACACCATCTTTCGTATGAATTTTACGCATCCCAAAGTATGATGCCACTCTATCATATTGCTCATTTGCATCAAAAACATGAAATGTAATATCAAATAATTTCGGATTTTCTGGGGACCAAAGATAACTTTCACCATGTTGCGTTCCTCGAAATACTTTGCCTTGCAACACATCAAAACTTGTGGACATCCGCTCGTGGATGATTTTTCCTGCTGCCTCAATAATAGTTGCACCTTCAAATTCTATGGTAATCCCGTAGTTGCACCCGATGCACTTTTTACTGAAATACAGATCAATATCAACTTTTTGCAAATCCACATCTGGTGTTATTTTTACATCTTCTAAGTAATTTGTCGCTAGATACTCTAACCAGACACTTTGCCAGATACCTGTTGTTTGCGTATACCAAATCCCCCGCGGTTCTTTTTCCCAAAATTGTTTTCCTCTTAAAATTTCTTCATCTTCTAAGGGGTCAAAAACGCGGAGCACCAGTATATTCTCACCAGTGGTGCAGTAGTTACTAATATCAATGCTAAATGGTGTATGCCCGCCAATATGATACCCTATTTGTTTACCATTTAAGTAAACTATTGTCTCATAATCTACTGCTCCAAAGTGGATTTTTGTTATTGGCATCTCGCGCTCTTTTGTAAAACTACGTTTATACCAAACAATATCTATTGGTTCTTTTCTGTTGATACCACTAAGTGCTGTTTGATAGACAAATGGCACTTCGATTTTAACTGCTTGCTCATCACTGGGGAAATTCTGCTCCCAATGTTGGCCTAAGCCAATATTTTCACGATCAAAGCAAAAATCCCAAGTTCCATTTAATAGTTGCCACTCTTCACGTTCAAATTGCGGACGAGGGTATTCAGTTCTCATTTGTTTCATAGTGATTCTCCTTTTTTTATTTATTTTTTAACCTTTTACACCTGATGAAATCGCGACTCCTTTTAACAGATGCCTGCGTACACAGAAGAAGATAATAATAACTGGAATTGCCGATATTGCCGCCGTTGCTGCAATTTTTCCATATTGAGTAAAAAGGCTTGTTTGTGCTTGTCGTAATCCTGCAGTTAATGTCAAATTTTGCATTTCCGTATTTACAATCATTGGCCACAGGAAGTCATTCCAGGAAGCACTAAAAGTAAAAAGGCCAACAACGACAAGCACTGGACGGCTAAGCGGTAAAATTATTTTCCAAAAAATTTGGAAGGTGTTTGCACCATCAATTTTAGCTGCTTCATCAATTTCTGAGGGAATGCCTAACATAAACTGGCGAATCAAGAAAATTGAGAAGACACCACTTCCTGCTGGAATAATCATTGCAAGTGGATTATTTAGCCATCCTAGGGTTGTGATAATTTTGTAGTTTGAGCTTAAATTCATGATCCCGGGTATCATAATAGCTCCCATCAGAATCCAGAACAATAACTCTCTACCTTTGAACTTAAGACGTGCGAAGGCAAAAGCAGAGAGGGAAGAAACAAATAGCACAACAAGTGTTGTCCCCGTTGATACAACGAACGAGTTGATAAACCAACGAATAATTGGTGTTTGACTATTTTCAAAAAGGATGTTTTTAAAATTTTCAAGCGTCCAGACCTCCGGGAGAAATATATTATTTCCGATTAGGATATTTGACTCTGATCGGAAGGCAGTTGCAAAAATAATAACAACTGGGAAAGCCCAGATAATCGCAAGTACTAACAAGATGAGCCCCGCAATATTTTTTTTCATTTTATTAACTAGCATATTATTTACCCTCCTCTTTCTCAGATTTTCGCATCGTGTATAATTGCACCAAGGCTACACACATTACCATAAGTCCCATTAAAATTCCCATTGCACTCGCAATTCCTGCAACTGATGTCCCTTTTCCAAAGGCATACCCTTGGATAAACATTGCAAAAGTACTACTACTTTTATTGGGCCCGCCATTTGAAAAAACGAGTGGTTGCCCATAGAGATTAAATGATGCAATCGTGGTTGTAATAACTATATAAAGCATTTGTGGCTTTAATAGTGGCAGTGTGATTTTCCAAAATTTTGTCCCTTCACGAGCACCATCTATTTCTGCTGACTCATATAGCTCTTGCGGTATCCCAGCAATTCCTGCAAGGAAAATGATGAGATTTGCACCAATTGTCCACCAGAGTGTCATGATAATAATTGCAATCCACACGAATGGTTGGACTGTTGTCCACTGGAAGGATAAGCCAAAAATTTTATTAATAGTCCCTAGTTGTGGATCAAGCATCCACTTCCAGATGAGCCCAACTGTTGCAACAGAGAAAAATCCTGGGATATAAAAAATCGAGAGGAGCAGCCCATGACCAATTGGCTTATAATTTAAGAGTGTTGCAATCCCTAATGGGAAAATAACGAGAAGCGGTACTGATATTAAAACAAATCTAAATGTATTCCACATTGCAATCCGAAAATCTGCGTAAAAGACACTCTCACTATCAAATAAGAGCTTATAATAATTATCAAAACCATTAAATCGTGGCATGCTTAGCATATCCCATTGTGTAAAACTCGTATAGATGGTCATACAAAGTGGCAATAAGATAAAAAGAACAAATAAGAGTAGATGTGGTGCTAGAAAAAGATATGGCTCTATTTTTTTTTTCATTTTCATTCCTCCTATAAAGGTAAAAGGCTGTTTGGCTTTTATCCCACGCAGCCTTTTTTGACTTTAATCTAATTGGTCGCTTGTGATACCATCTCTTCACCCTCTTTAGCTGCCGCATCTAGTGCTTCTTTAGCAGTAGCTACCTCACCTGTCCAAAGTAATCCAATTTGGACACCTACTGGTCCAAGTAAATCTTCTTTTGTTGTTGTTAAATCATCAAATTTGATAGCTTTGAGATTTTCTTCACTAGCCATTGAACTCCATTTTAATGCTAGAAATTCTTTATCTTTGTGGATTGCTTTATTGGCAGGAATTTGTCCAGCTTTTGCCCACTCAAGTCCACTATCTGAGATATGTTTTAAAAATTTTTCTGAAAGTTCACTTTTTTCAGGATTCATTTTAGCATCTACCACTAAATTATGTGAACCAGCCCAAACGCCTTTATGCTCACCCATTTGTGGAATACTTGTCATTCCCCAATTCATTGTATCACCAACTTCAGATACAGCATTTTGCATCCATGGTCCTTCTGTTAGAAAAAGGACTTTCCCGCCATAAAATAAGTCTGTTCCCGCAACCCCATCTGGTGTTGCATATGGCTTCATTTCCATAAGGTTTGTCAGTAGTTCATCTGCACCTGGTGTATTATATGCAGCTTTTGTTGGATTTTTTTTATCAATTGTTGGTAATCCCCTTTGTAGTAAGCCACTATAGAATAGTTTTCCACCTATCCAATCAGCATTTTCCCACATTGCAATACCGTATGAATCCTCTCCAAGTTTTGGTTTGACTTCAGAGGCAAGTTTCAAATACTTTTCATAAGAAATATTTTGTACATCTTTTTCGGTATACCCCATTTTTTCAAGCATATCCGTATTATAGTAGAGATAGAAAGGATGCACATCGAGTGGAAGAGCATAACGTTCCCCATCAATTTCAGTTGCTTTCCAGACTGATTCAATATAATCATTCCCATCGATACCAATATTTGCAATGCTTTCTGTAATTGGCTTAAGCGCATCTGCTTTTTGATATTGGACTACACGTTCAATATGTACTGCCATCACATCAGGAAGTCCCTTACTGCTTGATAGTGCTGTTTGGTATTTCCCATACATATCTCCCATTGGAATTAATTGCATTTTTACTTCGTATTCTCCTTTATGCATCGTGTTGAAATCATCCACAATCTTTTGCATATTTTTACCATCAGGTCCTGTAAAAGGTGCCCAGAATTGTAAAGTTTTGCTATCATCTTTTGCACTACACCCACTAATTAGTGCAAGGCTTAGGACACAGGCAATCATAATCGACATAAATTTTTTCATTTTCTTTCCTCCTAAATTTGTTATACCCTGATTGTAACCGCTTACCTTTTATTCGTCAATCTGATTGCCATGTTTTGTACTAATATACATATTTCGTATTGGATTTTAAATTTTGGCCCTAAAAAAAATGGCATCACTTTTTCAATCGTGATACCGTTTTTACTATCTTTTGCTATTTATATTCCACAATAACAGGGCTTGGTTGTTTAAATCCTTGTTCAATAATCCCAAGAACTGTGAGGGTTTGCTCATCCGAAACAATTTTTAAAGCATCTGTGCGAATCGCTTGATAGATATTATCATATATTGCACCATAATCTCCAATTGGGGTTTTGATTACTTCTACACTATTTTCATCGTTTTGGGAAAGCTTGCCGTAGTCTGAGATGTCATCTGCTCCAAAGGCTGCCATTCCTGGAAAAATATTATTTTTTAAATCCCGTTCTTGCTTATCCATTCCCGTTTTTTGAAAGCTCCCTTGAACGCCATGAACTGTAATTTTTGCACCCGGAAGGCATACAAGATGGCTCGTTTTGACAATAACTTTGAGGTTATCAGCATAAAATAATTGCACTTCAAAATAATCATCATTGGATGGCGTCCCTTTTTGAGCTTTGATATCATAAAACACTTTTTCTGGTTTCCCAAAAAGTGCTACCATCTGGTCAAGTGAGTGGACTCCCAGCCCATAAAGTGCACCATTGAAAGGATTTTTGCTAAATTCTGCCACAAATTCAGGACGATAATAGTCAAAGTGGGTTTCGACTTCCACAATTCGACCTAGTTGCCCCTCTTTCAATATCTGTTGCAAAAGAATGAAATCCCCATCAAATCTTCGATTTTGATATGCCATAATTTTGAGTCCTTTTGCTTTAGCTAAATCAAATAAAATTTTTGCTTCTGCTACCGTCTCACAAAAAGGCTTTTCGACAAGGACATTATGCCCATATTCTAAGCATTGTTTTGCTAAGCTGAAATGGCTTGCAGGTGGTGTACAAATCGATACGAGTTCAATTTCGGTATCTTCCAACACATCCATAATATTTTTTGTAAAACTGATGCCATATTGTTGATATTCATCCATATCTGCTTTTGTATAATTAGGAGTAAAAACCGTTTTTATTTGTAGCATTTCACGTTCTAAAACATAAGGTATATGGTAGCGTTTAGCACTTTTCCCAAAACCCATATAAGCAATTTTCATCATTTTATTTCCTCATTTCACTTTATTTTTTTATTTTTTTTTATAAGTCTATCTACTGTTTTTTCAATACATATATCTTTAACGGATTTGTCCATTCCCTCTAATGATATATTTATATGTTGTCAATGCTCGCAGACCCATTGGCCCACGGGCATGTAATTTTTGCGTACTGATGCCAATTTCTCCACCAAAGCCAAACTCGGCACCATCGGTAAAGCGAGTTGAGGCATTGATATAGACACTTGAGGCATCGACTTCTTGGGCAAAGAGGTCGGATGCTGCCATCTTTTCTGTTAGGATTGCTTCTGAGTGTCCTGAACCATATGTGTTGATATGGTTGATGGCATCTTCAACTCCACCAACAGCTACAATGGTAATTTTGAGTGCTTGGTACTCTGTTTTATAATCTGCACTTGTCGCATGCTCAGCTATAATTTTATGTTTGTTCAAAATTTCCATACAGGTTAGATCAACTGCAAGAACTACGCCTGCGTCCGCTAATTTTTGCGCAATTATTGGTAAAAATGCTACTAGTAGCTCATAATCAAGTAATAGCGTTTCAATTGTATTACAGGTTGCTGGTCTCTGTGTTTTGGCATTGAGGATAATGGCATAAGCTTTTTCTAAGTCTGCACTTTTTTCAACATAGAGGTGGCAATTTCCTGCTCCTGTTTCAATTACTGGGACGGTTGCATGCTCGATAATAAAGCTTTTTAAGCCTTTCCCACCACGGGGAATGATAACGTCGATATAGTTGTTGAGCGAAATCAATTCCCTGACATGTGCGCGCTCTGTCTGTTCAACTAATTGGACGGATGCTGGTGGCATTCCTGCTGCTATTCCAGCGCGGACGAAAATATTTTTAAGCATCGTATTTGAATAAATTGCATCACTTCCACCACGAAGGATGATGGCATTACCTGCTTTGATTGCAAGAGCTGCTGCATCGATTGTAACATTGGGGCGTGATTCGAAAATCATACCGATTACACCAAGTGGTACGCGTTTTTGAATGATTTCCATTCCCTTTGGGTGCAGCCAACCAGTATCAATTATGCCAATTGGATCAGAGGCGGTGGCAATTTCACGCACGCCCTCTGCCATCGCTATGATACGTTCTGATGTCAGCGCCAAACGGTCGACATATGCTGGTTTTTTCCCCTTTGAGCATGCGAGTTCAAGATCTTTAGCATTAGCTGTTAGAATTTCTTCCTCGCTTTTCAGCAACTCCTCTGCCACGGCAACTAAAATTTTATTTTTAGTTGCCGTGGATAAAGTAGCAATAACTTTTGCACTCTGCTTTGCGCTTGCTCCGAGTTGATCGATATATGTCATTTCAAATCCTCCTTTATTATTTTAGTATGATGAGATTATCATAGTGGATTATTTCATCATCATAGCGATATCCAAGGATTCCCTCAATCTCACGACTCTGTGCACCCTTGATTGCCGCGATTTCAGTACTACTATAGTGGCTAATTCCTTTAGCAATGCTGACTTCATCGCTATCTATAATTTCAATCACACTGCCACGGACAAATGAACCTTTGCATGCAATTACGCCTGCTGGTAGAATACTTTTCCCACTTTTGATTGCAGCGATTGCCCCCCCATCGAGCTGTATATTCCCATCTGTTTTTGCACCGTAGGCAAGCCAGTATTTCCGCGGAGCTATTTTTTTCTCTTGTTTGCAGAAAATTGTTGCACGGCCTCCTATAGTAAAAAAACTGCGGATTGCTTCGGGATGCTCACCACTTGCAATGATGACATGTGCACCTTTTTTGGTCGCCATTTCGGCTGCGGTAATTTTCGTTTTCATGCCACCAGTCCCAAAAATTGATCCCTCCCCTCCTGCCATGGCATGGATTTCAGCGGTAATTTCGGTAACTTTTGGGATAAATATTGCCGTTTTATCCCTGTGGGGATTTGCAGTATAGAGGCCTGCAATATCGGAGAGGATAATTAGGACATCTGCATCTACTAACCCGCTTACAAGCGCTGAGAGTGTATCATTGTCCCCAACTTTAATTTCATCTGCAACAACGGCATCATTCTCATTGATAATTGGGATAATGCCTTGGCTAAGTAGCGTTAAGCAGACATTCCGTGCATTCAAGTAGCGGGTTCGGTCAGCAAAATCAGCCTTTGTTAGTAATAGCTGTCCTGTCACGTGATGTTGATAGGAAAAAAGTTGCTGGTACAAATGCGTTAATGCGACTTGACCAACGGCAGCAACGGCCTGTTTTTGGCTCAGCGTTTTTGGTCGTTGCTCCAAGCCCATCACACCCATCCCTGCACCAATTGCACCCGATGTTACAAGTGCAACTTCGAAACCATCGGCTTTGAGTCCACTGATTGTTTGCACAAGGCGAATAATTTTGGGAGTATCTAAAAGTCCTTGCTTGGTTGTAAGCGTTGATGTTCCAACTTTAATGACAATGCGCTTTGTTCCCTTTAATAATGTTTGCAAAAAAATCCCTCCTTATTTTTCGCTCATTTTCTTCGATTTCTCTGCACCACTTATGAGTGTATCCATAAGTGTTGCACGGAGGTTACCGCGTTCGGCGGTTGCGATCATTTCAATGGTTGCCCCCCCGGGCGAACAGACTTCATCTTTTAATTGCCCAGGATGGGCAACACTTTTCTCAAGTAATGCAAGTGATCCTTTCATGCTTTTGATAATTGTTCTGTATGCCTGATCCCGAGGCATTCCACAGTAAACGGCACCATCTGCTAATGCCTCAACCATTAAATCAACCACCGCTGGGAGTGATCCTGCTGCACCAATAAAGGCATGGATCTGGCTTTCTGGTATTTTTTCAACATGGCCAAAACTTGTGAGGAGTTGGATGACATCTGCGCATTCCTCCTCCGTGATTTGGCCATTAGGCATAAATGCGCTCACACCCGCTCCAACGGATGCTGGTGTATTTGGCATGACGCGGATGATTTTTTTATCCCTGCCAAGTTGGGCACTCATTTGTGCAAGGTCTACTCCAGCGGCAATACTTACAAGTACTTTTTGTCCTAAAAGGGGCTTAAGTTGTGCAAGCATTTCTGCATATCCTTCGGGCTTAATTGCAAGAATAATAATGTTTGAAGCAGTAACTAGTTCTGCAAGGGACTTGGTTGGTTGCACACCCAAATCCCTCACAAGCACTTGTGTTGTCTGGGCATTGCGGTTATAAATATAGCAATCTTTTGGCAAAACCAGTCCACTTCCAACCATTCCGCGGACCATTGCTCCGCCCATATTCCCTGTTCCAATATATCCAATATTCATCGCTATTTCCTCCTTCGCTTTTTCATTATTCCTTATTAGTATAATTTTACAACAAATAGTGGGGTCGTGCAAGAAATAACCCCGTCTTTTTTTCTTCAAAGATAATAAAAAAATGCAGACTTTCTTCGTCTGCATCTTATAT
>BHER01000014.1 GCA_003864555.1 Erysipelotrichaceae bacterium
ATTGTATATAGATTGTATCTGAAAGCTCAAAAAAAAGGTATGAATTACTTCATACCTTTTTTAGGTTAGCCATTGCATGTTATTGGATTAGTCTACTAATTCGATAACAGCCATTGGCGCACCATCTCCGCGACGTGGTCCGATTTTAATGATACGTGTGTATCCACCTTGACGGTCTGTAAATCTTGGTCCTAAGTCTTGGAATAATTTATCTTTTGCACTTTTTCCAGTTTCTTTATCTAATTTATAGAATAAGACTTTCTGTGCTTGGCGATGTGCACTCACATCTCCGCGTTTCCCAAGTGTAATCAATTTCTCAGTAACACGCTGAACTTCCTTCGCACGTGTTTCTGTAGTTTCCATACGCTCATAATTAATTAAATCAGTCGCCATATTTCTTAACATTGATTTACGATGGGCACTATCTCTACCTAATTTACGCATTTGTTGTGCCTCCTCTCAACATTTAATCTCTTCGAAATGTATGTCCTTTTGACAATAATCTCTCTTCGATTTCTTTTAGTGATTTTTTACCTAGATTTCTTATTTTTGTCATATCTTCATATGAATATGTCAATAATTCTTGTAAAGTATGAATTCCTGCACGTTTTAATGAGTTATATGAACGAACTGAAAGGTCAAGATCTTCAATATTAATATCCGTAACTTGTGTACTTTCTGCTTTTTCACTCTCATGCATGAAGTCAGACAAAATTGCCTCTTCATCAAGATTTGTTAATGTATCCAAATGTTGATTCATAATTTTTGATGCAACTGCGAGAGCTGAAATTGCTGTTACACTACCATTTGTCGTGATTTCAATATTCAAGCGATCGAATGTTTTATCACGGCTAATTCTCGTATCAACATTATATTGTACAGCCTCAACAGGTGTATAAATTGAATCAATTGGGATAACACCTAAAAATTGATCTTCATCTTTATTATATTCTGCTCGGACGTAGCCACGTCCTTTTTTTACAGTCATCTTCATATGAAGCTCTCCACCCTTAGCAATTGTTGCAATTACTAAGTCGGGATTGATTACCTCGATATTTGTGATATCACATGTAATATCGCCTGCTGTTACGAATCCCTCTTTTGTTGAGTGGATTTCAATAACATCGGTTTCATCACCAACCATTTTTAATATTACTTTTTTCAAGTTTAAAATAATTGTTGTTACATCCTCTACGACACCATCAATTGTTGAAAATTCATGCATTACACCTTGAATTTGTACATCTGTGATTGCAGCGCCTGGTAAAGATGATAATAAAACTCGACGCAATGCATTTCCAAGTGTTACACCAAATCCACGCTCAAGAGGTTCAATAATAAATTTACCGTAGTGACTTGTTACATCATACTCTGTAATTTGCATGTTTGGTTTTTCAAAAGTTATCATGTATTTTGCCTCCTCATTTTACCTATAAATCAGTGATTTATGGACCTAGTGATCTTAAATTTTTTCAAGTATTCCCAGTTAATACTGGGGACTTACAAAAATAAATTATCCTCTTGGTCTTTTTGGTGGGCGACAACCATTATGAGGAACTGGTGTCACATCATGAATTGCAGTAACTGCAAGACCTGCTGCTGAAAGTGCACGCACTGCTGCATCACGACCTGGTCCTGGACCTTTAAGTGATACTTCTAGTGATTGCATTCCATTATCAATTGCAACTTTTGCTGCTGCTTCTGCAGCCATCTGAGCTGCAAATGGTGTAGATTTTTTTGATCCTTTGAATCCTAACACTCCCGCACTTGACCATGCTATTGCATTACCATGTGGGTCCGTTATTGTAACGATTGTGTTATTAAACGTTGAATGAATATGAGCTACACCGGTAGGGATATTCTTTTTGATTTTACGTTTACGTACTGGACGAGCCATTTACATAACCTCCTTACTATCTTTAATAGTCAATTTTTTTATTTTTTCTTGTTTGCTACAGTTCTACGTGGACCTTTTGCTGTACGAGCATTAGTTTTCGTCTTCTGACCGCGTACTGGTAAGTTACGGCGATGACGGATTCCACGATAACTTGCAATTTCTTGTAGACGTTTGATGTTTAATGCAACTTCACGACGTAAGTCACCTTCTGTTTTAATCTTATCAACTTCTGCGCGAATTGCTGTTAGTTCGTCTTCTGATAAATCTTTCACTCGTTTACTCTCATCAATACTAGTTGTTGCTAATATTTTTTGAGCGGTTGTATTTCCAATTCCAAAAACATATGTTAATGAAATAACAACTCTTTTATCGCGAGGAATATCTACACCTGATATACGTGCCATAAATGCACCTCCTAAATTTTTTTCTTATGCCATAAAGGCTGATTTCAAAAGTCTGAATTTACCCTTGTCTTTGTTTGTGTTTGGGATTTTCACAAATCACCATAACTCTTCCTTTACGACGGATAATTTTACATTTATCACAAATTGGTTTTACCGATGGTCTTACTTTCATAAAACGATACCTCCATTTCCGTCAATGTTACCCACTAAATGGGTACTTATATTTTTTGAACAATTCATTTAATTGTCTGCTGTTATTTATGTCTGTATGTAATTCTCCCACGAGTTAAATCATAAGGAGATAATTCTACTGTGACAACATCTCCTAATAAAATTCGGATGTGATTCATACGAATTTTACCAGAAACATGTGCAAGTATTTGATGTCCATTTTCTAATTCAACTTTGAACATGCCATTTGGCAATGTATCAACGATGGTTGCATCTACTTCAATAACATCTGCTTTTGCCATATTTTGGCCTCCTATTACGCTTAAAGCGTCGTTAATATCTCACAACCGTCTGCAGTTATGGCTATTGTATGCTCATATTGTGCTGATGCTTTTTTATTGACAGTTACTACTGTCCATCCATCAGCCAATACGCGCATTTTTTCAGTGCCGATTGCAACAATTGGTTCAACTGCAATGACTAAGCCTTCTTTGAGAATCAAATCACCCATACCAGTATCGTAATTCAATACCATCGGTTCTTCATGTAATTCCCGTCCAACGCCATGTCCTGCTAGTTCTTTGACAATTTTGAATCCATTTGCTTCAACATGCTGTTGGATTACTTTTCCAATATTTCTTAAGCTGTTTCCTGGTTTGATGACTTCAATTGCTTTCCAAAGTGCTTGTTCTGTTACTTCCATAAGCCTTTTGTTTTCAGCACTTATTTCCCCCACTGCATATGTCCATCCGCTATCACCATGGAACCCTTTGTAGTAAGCACCAATATCAACATTGACGATATCGCCATCGTGTAATTTCTGCTTACTTGGAATTCCGTGGACAATGACTTCATTTACATTAATACATGTGCTATTTGGGAAACCATCATACCCTTTAAATGAGGGTATGGCACCATTGCTTACAATGATATTTTCAACAAATGCATCTATTTCTAGTAAACTTACTCCTACTTTGATAAAGCCTTCAAGCTCTTTATGGCATAATGCCACAATTCGCCCTGCTTCTTTCATACATTCTATTTCACGCTTTGATTTATATTCTAGCATCTTACAACACCTCTTGAATCTTTGCAAATACTTCAGAAATATCTAAAGTTGCATCTATTTCACTAACTATTCCTTTTTCACGGTAATGATCAATTATAGGCTCGGTTTGTGTGTAGTACGTCTCCAAGCGACTCGCAATTTTTTCAATTGTATCATCTTCTCTTTGATATAATTTACCACCATCATCATCGCATATCCCATCAATAATAGGTGGATTAAATCTAATATGGTAAATTTTACCACACGACGCACAAGTCCGTCTCCCCTCAAGTCTTTCAATTACAAGTTCTCTTGGGATTTCAAGGCTGATAACATGATTAAATGTCATCTCAAGATTTTCAAGCAGCACATCAATTGATTCTGCTTGCTCAATATTTCTTGGATAGCCATCAAACAGAAAACCGTTTGCGCAATCATCTTGAGCCAATCGTTCTTTAATAATTTCCAGGGTAACATCATTAGGAACAAGCTTCCCTTCATTAACAAAACTTTCAAGCAGTTTTCCTAATTCCGTTTTCTCACTCATATGTTGTCTAAAAATGTCACCTGTTGAGATATGAGGTATACTATATGTTTTTGCAAGCTGTTCGGCTTGCGTACCTTTTCCGGATCCTTGCGGACCAATCAATAGTATTTTTTGCATCTTTTCTACACTCCTAGTCTTCTAAAAAGTTTGTGTATTGTTGAACAGAAGATTGATTTTTAAGTTGTCTTACTGTTTCTAATGCAACCCCAGTTAAAATTATAATTGATGTTCCCCCTAGAGAGATTTGGACACCAAGGCCCATTTCAATTAATACTGGTGTTGCAACAAGTATTGTCAAATAAATCGCTCCAACTGTTGTAATACGCCCTAAAACTTTTGAAACATATTTTTTCGTTTCCTCACCAGGTCTAATACTTGGGATGAAAGAATTTTGTTTCGCAAGATTTTCAGCTACCTTCTCAGGATCAATCTGAATAAATGAATAGAAGAATGTAAAGAGGAATGTTAATCCTAAATATAATGCTAAACCAATCGGTGCCGTCATTTTCAAATTGGTCATAATCCACTGTGCGTTGGGATGACTTGCAAAGAAAATTGATGCGACTGTGATTGGTAATGTAATAATTGCATTTGCAAAGATGACGGGAATTACTCCTGCTGAGTTTAACTTTAATGGTAAATAAGTTACACTTTTTTTGACTTTTGTCAACATCATTGCATTTGTGTATTGAATTGGTAAGCGACGCTCAGCCTCCTGCATATACACTACTACTACTACAAGTAAAAACAAGAACACATACATAAGAACTGCTAAAAGCGGTCCATTTGCAAGTGGTGCCTCACCATTGAAATGGTTCCAAATTGTAACAAATTGGTTTGGTAATTGTGAAACAATACCTGCCAAAATGATCATTGAAACACCATTCCCTATACCTTTTTTGGTAATTAAATCTGCTAACCACATAAGTACTGCAGTACCTGCTGTTAATATTATTGCCACAGCTATTAGGATGAAGTTATTTCCTCCTGTTGTAAGTGTTGTCCCTCCACTATTTAGATTATAAGAAATAGCTAATGCCATCCCTTGTGTAAATGCTAAAATGAGTGAAAGTACGCGCGTTAATGTTCCACGCTTGCGCTTTCCATTAACTCCTTCTTTTTGCCAACGCGTTAGCGTTGGAACAACGTCCTGTGATAATAATTGGATAACAATAGATGCGGTAATATATGGTGAAACCGAAAGTGCAAAAATACTAAACTGTTTAAATGCACCACCACCTAGGAAGTCAAGGAAATCAAATAATCCTCCACCTTGGTTTGAAAAACTGCTTTGCCAAACCGCTTGATTGATGAAAGGAACCGGAAGAATTGAACCTAGTCTGAACACAAACAAAATAAAAATTGTGAATACAATTCTTTTTGTTGTCCCTTTACTAAAAAAACTCTTAATTTGTTCCATGATTATAGCTCCTCTACTGTTCCTCCAGCTTTTTGAATAGCTGTTTTTGCTGAGTCTGAAAATTTGTGAGCTTTAACTGTTAATTTTTTTGTTAGTTCACCATTTCCAAGAATTTTTACACCTGATTCAAGTTTACGTACAATACGTTTCTCGATTAATAATTCTGGTGTTACAATTGTTCCATCTTCAAATACATTAAGTGTTTCAAGATTAACTATTGCAAACTCTTTTCTAAAGATATTTGTAAATCCACGTTTAGGTATACGTCTGAATAATGGTGTTTGACCACCTTCAAATCCTGGACGAACTCCACCACCACTACGAGCGTTTTGTCCTTTATGACCACGACCTGCTGTTTTACCCGTTCCGCTTGCTGGTCCACGACCAACTCTTTTACGCGGGCGACGTGCACCTTCTTCATATTGTAATTCATGTAATTTCATTATGTTGCACCTCCTTTATATTACTTATTATTACTAAACTTCAGTAACTTCGACTAGATGTGCAACTATGGTAATCATTCCTCTTAAAGAAGCAGAATCAGTTTGCACAACTGTTTGTCTAATTTTTCTTAATCCTAAAGCTTCAACCGTTGCTTTTTGATTTTTTTTCGCTCCGATAATGCTTTTTTTAAGAGTGATTGCTAATTGTTTTGCCATTTGCATTACGCTCCTCTCTCTTAACCTAAAATCTCAGATACATTCTTACCACGTAATTTAGCGATATCCTCAACGGTACGTAGTTCTGAAAGACCTTGAATTGTTGCTCTTACCATATTAATTGGGTTATTTGACCCAAGTGATTTTGATAAGATATTTTGAACTCCAGCTGCCTCGATTACGGCGCGAACTGGACCACCTGCGATTACTCCAGTACCATCAGATGCTGGGCGTAATAATACGACACCTGAACCTGCTTTTCCTTGAATAATATGTGGTATAGTTGCTCCAACCATTGGCACTTTAATTAAATTTTTCTTTGCATCTTCAATTGCTTTTCTAATAGCATCCGGTACTTCATTTGCTTTACCGGTACCATATCCAACATGTCCTTTTCCATCTCCCACTACAACAAGTGCAGCAAAGCGAAAACGACGTCCACCTTTAACTACTTTTGTTACACGGTTAATTGTGACAACATGTTCAGTAAGTTCCAATTGGTTTGCATCAATAAATGTTTGCATGTGTTTTTCCTCCTAACTCTAAAATTCTAATCCAGCAACACGTGCTGCCTCTGCTACTGCTTTAACTCTACCATGGTATAAATAACCACCGCGATCAAACACTACTTTTTTGATACCTGCTGAAATCGCAAGTTCTGCAACTTTTGTTCCAACAATTGTTGCCGCTGCAGTATTTGCTTTAGAATCATTTGAAAAATCCTTACTAAGTGTTGAGAAACTTGCAAGCGTTACACCTGTTTTATCATCAATTACTTGAGCATAGGTATTTGTATTTGAACGAAACACAGCTAAGCGTGGACAAGTACTTGTTCCAGCTAGACGTGATCTAATTCTACGGTGACGTTTTAAACGTGACGTATTACGTGAAACTTTTTTAATCATCTTAGTGTTCTCCTTTCTTATATATCATTAAATATTTCATTAATAATTTTAAGTATATTTGTGTTAGCATGCTCAAATTTGTATATACATTATTGACGCCCTCACGGATGCCAATAACAGAATTACTATTTTTTACCTGCTGTTTTACCTTCTTTACGACGTACAATTTCTCCAGCATATCGAATTCCTTTTCCTTTATATGGTTCAGGACGACGATGTTTACGAATATTTGCAGCTACTTCTCCAACACGTTGTTTATCGATTCCTTTTACAATAATTTCAGTTTGTGTCGGAACTTCTATTGTAATTCCTTCTTCTGCAATATATTGTACTGGATGTGAATACCCTAAACTTAAGTTTAATGTAGTCCCTTGTAAGTTTGCACGATAACCAACCCCGATAATTTCAAGTTTGATTTCGTAACCAGTACTTACACCAATAAGCATGTTGTTCAGTAATGCCGTTGTTGTTCCGTGAATCATTTTCGTTTGTTTCGCATCATTTGGACGTGAAACAGTTAATGATGTGCCTTCTAATTTGATGTCTAATTCACTGCTAAATTGTTGTTTTAATTCCCCTTTAGGTCCTTTTACAACAACTATATTATTATCTTGAATATCTACAGTTATATTTTC
The DNA here is from genome assembly GCA_003864555.1 of Erysipelotrichaceae bacterium. Classification (GTDB taxonomy): domain Bacteria; phylum Bacillota_I; class Bacilli_A; order Culicoidibacterales; family Culicoidibacteraceae; genus BHER01. The sequence goes on from BHER01000014.1 coordinate 7,687, forward strand.
ATTCACTGTTAATACTTTATTCCCAATACGTGACATTATTTTCACCTCCGCTAAATTTTATTTTGTTATAGTAATATTATTATACTACCAAACGTATGCTACTACTTCTCCACCAACTGATAGTTGACGAGCTTTTTTGTCCGTAACTACACCTTGTGATGTTGAAATGATTGCGATTCCTAAACCACTTAATACACGTGGTAACTCTTCAGTTTTAGCATAAACACGCAAACCTGGTTTACTAATTCTTCTTAAACCTGTAATAACACGTTGGTTTGTTGAACGATCATATTTAAGAGAAATTTTCATTTCTTCTTTATTATTTTCACCTTTCGCATATTCCACATTATGGATGAACCCTTCTGCTTTAAGGATTTCTGCGATTGATTTTTTTGCATTTGATGATGGCATTATTACCACGTCGTGACGCATTTGGTTTGCATTACGAATACGTGTGAGCATATCTGCTATTGGGTCTGTCATAACCATATACTTGTTCCTCCTTTCAAAATGTAGTTTATTCTCTTACCAGCTTGATTTTGTTACTCCTGGAAGTTGACCTTTGTAGGCTAACTCACGGAAGCAAATACGGCAAACCTTAAATTTTTGAATAACTGAGTGTGGTCTACCACAAATTTTGCAACGTGTATATTCACGCACTGCAAACTTTTGTTTACGTTGTTGTTTAACAACCATCGCTTTACGAGCCATTTACTTCTCCTCCTTCAGATTATTTTTCAAATGGCATTCCCATTTGTTTTAGAAGTTCAAAACCTTCTTCATCATTTTGAGCAGTTGTTACAATAACAATGTCCATACCTCGTATTTTTGAAACTTTATCAAAATCAATTTCTGGAAAAATCAATTGTTCTTTAATTCCAAGTGTGTAGTTCCCACGACCATCAAAAGATTTTTTTGATATCCCACGGAAATCACGTACACGTGGTAAAGCAATAGAAACTAATTTATCTAAAAATTCGTACATACGTTCCCCACGTAATGTAACTTTCGTTCCTATTGGCATTCCTTCACGTAGACGGAATGTTGCGATTGATTTTTTCGCACGTGTAATAACTGGTTTTTGTCCTGCAAGTAATGTTAATTCTTCTACTGCTTTATCAAGCACTTTTGAATTTGATACTGCATCCCCAACTCCCATATTAATTACGATTTTTTCAAGTTTTGGCGCTTGCATAACTGATTTAAATTCAAATGTTTTCATCATATTAGGCACAACTTCATTTTGGTATTTCTCTTTTAGACGACTCATTATGTAACCTCCTTCCTTTACTTATTATCGATTGCTTTTCCTGAGCGAACTGAAATACGGATTTTCTTACCATCTTTAATTTCATATCTCACACGCGTTGTTTTTTTTGTTTCTGGACAAATTAATTGTACGTTAGATGCATGGATTGGTGCTTCAACTTCAACGATCCCACCTGGAGTTTCGCCATTTGATTTCTTATGTTTACTTACCAAATTCACGCCTTCAACTAATACTTTATTTGTTTTTGGAAAAACTTTTAAAACAATACCTTGTTTATTATGTTTTTTGTCTTTACCAGCAATAACTTGAACTAGATCTTCTTTTCTAATGTGCATAGTAAATGTGCACCTCCCTCTATTCTTAGTTTTTATATGATGTATATTCATAAAAAAATATTTTACTTGCTATAATCACGTATAAAATCTTCTTTATAGTACTTCGGGTGCAAGTGATACTATACGCATGAAATCTTTATCGCGTAACTCACGAGCAACTGGTCCAAAAATACGTGTTCCTCTTGGTGAGTTATCAGGACGAATAATTACTGCAGCATTCTCATCAAATTTGATGTATGAACCGTCATTACGACGAGCACCAGTTTTTGTCCGAACAATAACAGCTTTTACAACTTCACCTTTTTTAACTGCTCCACCTGGAGTTGCTTGTTTAACAGTTGCAACAACAACATCTCCAATATTTGCATAACGGCGTTTTGATCCACCTAAACAACGAATTACAAGTAATTCTTTAGCACCTGAATTATCAGCTACTTTCACACGGCTTTCTTGTTGAATCATATTTTTTTCCTCCCTTCAAGTTTTATTTTTTTATTATAAAGTCACAGCTACTTTCAGAATTTCAACTAGACGGAATTTCTTTGTTGCAGATAGCGGGCGTGTTGCCATAATCTTAACAGTGTCTCCCATTTTTGCAGTTTGTTCTTCATCATGTGCTTTAAATTTTTTGGTATATTTTACACGTTTTCCGTATAATGGATGTTTTTTTTGTGTTTCAACTTGTACTGTGATTGTTTTATCCATTTTATCAGAAACGACTGTTCCTATAATAATTTTACGATTGTTACGTTCCATAATTACTCGGTCTCTCCTTTCATTATTTTAGTTTACGGTTTTTTTAAGCAAAAACCCTTTACCTAATAATTATTGCGCGCTTTCGCGTGCAGTTAATTCTGTTAACATTCTTGCGATATCTTTGCGAATTTTACGAATTTGTGAAGTGTCTTCCAATTGGCCAGTTGCTTGTTGAAAGCGTAATCCAAATAATTCTTCCTTTTTCGACTTCACTTGTTCTTTGATATCAGCAGTTTCTAATTCACGAACTTCATTAGCTTTCATTACTATCACCACCACTTTCACGTTTTATTATTTTACATTTTACAGGTAACTTATGAGCTGCAAGACGCAATGACTCACGAGCTACTTCTTCGCTTACACCAGCGACTTCAAACATCACACGTCCAGTTTTAACAACTGCAACCCATGATTCTGGAGCACCTTTTCCTGAACCCATTCGGACTTCAAGAGGTTTCGCAGTTTTTGCAAGTCCTGGAAATATTTTAATCCAAACTTTCCCACCACGTTTCATATGACGAGTTATCGCAATACGTGCTGCTTCAATTTGACGGTTTGTAATCCAAGCTCCCTCTGTTGACTGTAGACCATATTCACCAAAAGTAACCGTAGTTCCTCTTTGTGCTTTACCTTCGTAACGAACACGGTGCGGTCTACGATACTTTGTTCTTTTTGGCATTAACATTGTATTTCCTCCTTCCGTTATTATTTATTTTGGCTATTCTTTTTTTGTGGAAGTACTTCACCTTTATAGATCCATACTTTGACACCCATTTTACCATATGTAGTATCTGCTTCTTCATGTGCATAATCAATGTCTGCACGAAGTGTTTGCAATGGTACATTTCCTTCAGAATATCCTTCAGTACGAGCCATATCAGCTCCACCTAGGCGGCCACTTACAGCAGTCTTAATTCCTCGAGCTCCTGCTTTCATTACATTTTGAATTGTCCGTTTTTGTGCAATACGGAATGAAACACGACGTTCTAATTGATCGGCGATATTTCTTGCTACTAAACGAGCAACTAAATCTGGTTTTTTGATTTCAACAACATCGATGAAAACTTCACGATTTACGATTCTTTTCAATTGTTGTCTCAAATTATCAATATCTGCTCCACCTTTTCCGATTACGAAACCTGGTTTAGCAGTGAAGATAATAACGTTTACTCTTGATGCATCACGACGCTCGATTTCAATATGTCCGAGTGCAGCGTTTTTCAATTTATTTTCAATATAGTTTCTGACTTTCACATCTTCGTGTAAGTATGTAGCATAATTTCTTTTATCTGCATACCAACGTGAATCCCAGTCGCGAATTATTCCTATGCGTAAACCTATTGGATTGACTTTTTGACCCATTGCGAATCCTCCATTCCTCTATTAAATTTTTATTTTTCAGCCACAACTATAGTGATATGACTAGTTCTTTTTAAAATTTCAAATGCACTACCTTTGGCACGTGGTCTAAATCTTTTTAATGTTGAACCTTCGTCAACAAATGTAGCTTTTACATAAAGATTTTCAACATTCATACCATGGTTGTTTTCAGCGTTTGCAACAGCTGATTTTAAAACTTTAGCAACAGTTGCGCTCACACCTCTATTTGTATTAAACAGAATAGCGAATGCCTCACTCACGTTTTTACCACGGATTAAGTTAATAACCATTCTAGCTTTTCTTGGCGTGACTCTTACAGTGCGTGCTACCGATTTTGCTTCTTGCATTGGAATGCCTCCTCTCAAGTTATATTAAGTTTATACTTTATTTTTTCTTAGTTTTGCGGTCGTCACCATGTCCTCGGTAAGTTCTTGTTAATGCGAACTCTCCCAATTTATGACCAACCATATCTTCCGTTACATATACTGGAATATGTTCGCGTCCGTTATGAACTGCAAATGTATGCCCAATAAATTGTGGAAAGATTGTTGAACGACGTGACCATGTTTGGACAACTTCTTTTTTATCTGCTGCATTTAATTTTTCTACTTTTTTCATTAAATGATCATCTACGAAAGGTCCTTTTTTCAAACTTCTTGACATTCTTGGTCCTCCTCTCAGAATTATTTTTATTTCAATAGCCTATACTTCGAACCAAAGGTTAGAAGCACTGGTTATTCATAATTTTACTTACTACTTCTCATTACGACGGCGCACGATTAATTTTGAAGAAGATTTCTTCTTATTACGTGTTTTAAGTCCTAATGCAGGTTTCCCCCAAGGAGTAACTGGAGCTTTACGTCCAATTGGCGTACGACCTTCCCCACCACCGTGTGGATGGTCATTTGGATTCATTACTGATCCACGTACAGTTGGTCTAATTCCCATCCAACGTGTTCTACCAGCTTTACCAACATTTACAAGTTCATGTGCACCATTTCCAACTTCACCAATTGTTGCTCTACATACACCTAAGATGTAACGAACTTCACTTGATTTAAGACGAATAAGTACATATTTACCCTCACGCCCAAGAATTTGTGCGCTTGTTCCTGCTGAGCGGACAAATTGTCCACCTTTTCCAGGGTGTAATTCAATATTGTGGATAAATGTCCCCACTGGAATTTTTTCAAGTGGCAATGCATTACCAACTTTGATATCTGCACCTTCTCCTGATTCAATTTCCATTCCAACTTTTAGTCCCTTAGGAGCGATGATATATTTTTTCTCACCATCTAAATAGTGGATTAATGCAATATTTGCTGTTCTGTTTGGATCATACTCAATTGTTGCAACTCTACCGATGATACCATCTTTATTACGTTTAAAGTCGATAATACGATATTGACGTTTATGTCCTCCACCACGGTGACGTACGGTAATTTTACCTTGGTTATTACGACCACCATTTTTTTTCAATGGAGCTAACAATGATTTTTCCGGTTTATCTGTCGTGATATCTGCTTTATAGTCAAGCGTTGTCATATGACGACGGCCATTTGTGACCGGCTTATATACTTTAATTGCCATTGCGTTTTTGCCTCCTCATTTTTTTAAATTTTTATTTAGAATATTTCAATTGCTTTACTATCTCGTGTAAGAGTTACGATTGCTTTACGCACACGTTTTGTCTTTCCTAAATAGCGTCCAACGCGTTTTGCTTTTGGTTTAACATTCATAATATTCACTTTATCAACTTTTGTTCCTGGGAATAAATGTTGAATAGCTTGTTTTACTAGTGTTTTATTTGCCGTATATTCAACTTCGAATACATACTTTTGTCCAATTGACAATGCTGCTGTTTTCTCAGTGATTAGCGGGCGCTTTATAATATCAGCATAACTTTTCATTATCCAAGCACCTCCTCAATCTTTTTAATTGCATCTAATGTTACGATAACAGCATCTGCATTTGCAAGATCTAACACACTTGTACTTGCACTTGTTAAAGTATGTGCACGTGCGATATTTCTTACTGATAATTGTAAGTTTTCATTTCCTAATTCTGTGATAATAAGAGGTTTTTTTGATTCAAATGCATTGAATACTTCTATCATTGTTTTCGTTCTAGGAGCAGTAAGTTCAATTGTATCAATTACAATTAATTTACCTTCTAGTACTTTACTTGCATACATAGATTTCAAAGCTAATTGATAAACTTTCTTATTCATCTTCATTTTATATGAACGTGGTTGTGGGCCGAATACGACTCCCCCTCCACGCCATTGTGGCGAACGAATTGACCCCTGTCTTGCACGTCCTGTTCCTTTTTGACGCCATGGTTTTTTACCACCACCACGTACTTCACCACGTGTTTTAGTTTTATGTGTTCCTTGTCTAAGTGCTGCTTGTTGCATGATAATTGCATCAAACATTGCTTGTTTGTGTGGTTCAACACCAAACACTAATTCACTTAGTTCAATGTCACTTACCTTCTTACCTTCTAGGTTATAAACATTTACTTTTGGCATGTGAATCCTCCTTCCATTAAATTTTATTCTTCAGTACTTGCTACTGATTCAGTTTTTGTATAATTCACTAAATCTTTCGCATCTCTATCTTTTCTACCTTTAACGTTTGATTTAATCGTTACGATAGCTTTTTTACTTCCTGGAACATTTCCACGAACTAAAACTACATTATTTTCTGTGTCGATTTTAACAATCTCAAGATTTTGCACGGTAATTGTTTTTGCACCCATGTGTCCTGGAAGTTTCTTCCCTTTAAATACACGGTTTGCAGCAACTGCTCCCATTGAACCTGGTCGTCTATGGTATCTAGAACCATGGGCCATAGGTCCGCGTGACTGATTGTGACGCTTGATGGCACCTTGGAAACCTTTCCCTTTTGAAGTACCCGTTACATCAACGACTTCTCCTTCTGTAAAAACATCTCCTGGCAAAACAATCGCTCCAACTTCAACATCAATGTCAAAATCTCTCATCTCACGAATGTAGCGCTTAGGTGTTGTTTCTGCTTTACCTGCATGTCCTTTTTCAGATTTGTTTGCAAGTCTTTCTGGTTTTTCTTCAAAACCTAATTGAACAGCGTTATAACCGTCTGTTGCAATTGTTTTCTTTTGTAAAACAACGTTATTTTCAATTTGAATGACTGTTACTGGGACTAATTCTCCCGTTGTTGTAAACACTTGCGTCATCCCGATTTTACGTCCTAAGATTCCTTTCATGAAGTACACCTCACTAACTTTCTATTATTTTTGTTCTTCCCTTATATAGGAAGAGATTCTGTAAAATACATGTATTATGCTTTTACTTCAACTTCTACACCAGCTGGTAATTGAAGATTTTCAAGTGCGCTTACTGTTGCAGGCGTCCATTTTTTCAATTCTATCAAGCGCTTATGCGTACGAATTTCAAATTGTTCACGAGCATCCTTATATTTGTGCACTGCACGTAATATAGTGATAACTTCTCTTTCAGTAGGTAGTGGAATTGGTCCTGAAACCTCTGCACCACTCTTTTGAGCTGCTTCAACGATTTTCGCAGCAGACTGATCTAATAATTTATGATCAAATGCTTTAAGACGAATACGAATTTTATTGTTTGCCATTTTTTTGTCCTCCTTCCGTGTGGACCGCTCCGTGTAAAAACCCGACACTAGGCAGGCTAGTTGTTCATAACAACTCATCCTAGTGTATCGACAACCTCACACATCTTTGCGTAGTCATACCCAAGAATTTTACCACAAATACCCTGTTTTATCAAGGAGAAAAAGGTTTTTTTTTATTTTTATAATTTTTATTTTAATTTAATGCCTTTCCCACCTTTTCTTGAAGTTACTATAGAAAAAAAGCGAGCTTACCCTCATTTAAAAAAAACTCTGATTCCAACCTTTTCACGACCGCTTCATACTCTGTAATTTTAGCAATAATTAGACAAAAAAAAGGCGATGTTTTCATCATCACCCTCTTATCAATGTAGCTTCTATCTCCAGTCGCTTTTTATTTCTTCTTTTTTTGCGCATGTAGGTACCCTAAAACTCCCCCCACTGCTGCTACTATAATAAATAAGACTTCAAACATTCGATTCCCTCCTTTTCTCCTATGTTTTTACATGCCTAATTGTAGCATGCCACTTTAACTTGGGTCAATACCTTTTGAACTTGATACGCATTACAAGAAAAATAAGCTTTATCCCTCTTAGATACATCGGTTTTTAAAAGCCATTTTGTTCTGAAACCTTTTTGAACCAATGTCCACTTTTTTTAATTGTTTTTTGTTGTGTTTTCAAATCAAGCGCAACGAGTCCGTAGCGATTTTTATAAGCATTCGTCCATGACCAACAATCAATAAAAGTCCAAACATGGTAACCAATACAAAAACTCCCCTCCTCGATTGCTTGATGGAGGTATGCGAGATGGTTTTCATAAAATTCAATCCGATAGTCATCTTGTACCACGCCATCTACAATAAATTTTTCTTCGCCTTCCACGCCCATACCATTTTCAGAAATCATCCATTCAATATTTCCATAATTATCCCGAATATTTATGGCTAAATCATAGATCCCTTTTGGATAGATTTCCCATCCGCGGTGTGGGTTCATAACTTTCCCGGGCATATCATAAGTATCAAAGTAATATTCTGGGAAAAAAGGGGCTTCTGGGTTGGGTAGATTCTCTCGCGCTTTAACACGACGTGGTTGATAATAATTGACCCCTAAAAAATCGACAGTATTTTCTTTTATTACTGCAAGTTCATCTGCCGTATACTCTGGCAGTACATTATGTTTTGCTAAAATTTTAACGAGTTCGTCTGGAAAAACGCCTTTTACTGCCGGGTCCAGAAAAGCTTTATTAAAAAATACATCAGCGATTTCAGCCGCTTGGATATCCGCCCGATTACTACTTCTTGCATAGGTTGGTGTTAGATTGAGCACAATCCCAATTTTCCCATTTTGCCCAAGTTTGCGGTATTCTTCAATTGCACGACTACTTGCAAGCTGTGTATAATACCCAACACGGCAGGCAGCTTTAGGATCAACTCTATTTGGATAATGGAATTGGTATAAGTACCCTGCCTCAACTGGTACTATGGGCTCATTAAAAGTAAACCAGCGTTTAACAATATCACCAAAAAGTTCGAAACAAGTTTTTGCATATTGTGCATAATACTCGACAACTTGACGGTTTTCAAAGCCTCCGATTTCTTGTAAACACCAAGGCATATCAAAATGATAGAGATTAACTATTGGTTCGACGCCTTGTGCAATTAATCGTTCAAAGACATCCCGATAAAAGATAATGGCTTCTGGATTTACCTCACCATACCCTTTTGGAATTAGCCGTGACCAGCTAATCGATGGTCGGAAAGAATTATGCCCCGTTTTTTTTAAAAAGTCAATGTCTGTCCGATAGTTTTCATAAAAAGTTGATGTTTTGTTCGGACCAATACCATTATGAAATTTACCCGGCTCCAATGCAAACCAGCCATCCCATAGTGATTTTCCTTTACCATCACCAGAAATTGTTCCTTCTGATTGCGGTGCACTTGTTGCACTCCCCCAGTAGAAATTTTGCGGAAATGTGTATGTATTCGCCATTTTCATTCCTTCTTTCTTTTTTTAGAATTTTAATTAAAAGTAGTATCTATGCTTTCACAACAGAGTTAAACAGTCGAAATCTATTAGCAGTTTTATTCGATTGCATCAATAGAGCGTCGCTTATTATTTTGGGGAGAAAAAAGTCGCGAAACTCTTTTAAATCTCCACCAACTGCGAAAACTCCAGATTTAATAAATAGCTAATTGTCGTTATTGCTTATGCAATGACATCGACAAAACCTGCAATAGCCTGTCTGCAGGTCTCATCGCCCTCACTACCACTTGCAATAATTTGGGCAAGTGTCCAATTTTTTTGCTCTTTATGCTTATGGAAAATCTAGGACGTATCTCATACCACTCAGCTCTTTTCTTTATATTTCTATTTTATCCAAATAGCCTTCAATACGCAAGGCTTTTTCGTGTGAGTAGGCTGATAAAATTGGCAATAAATCGGCTTTTTGTGTAGATATCCCCGTACCAATAATAATTTTGTCTTATCAATGTTGACATATTCTTGCATGAAGTGAACTAATTTGGGAGTCCCTACTTTTTTTGATGTGCTTCCGCTTTTTTACTCTTGCTCTGAAATTCACTTTTTTATTACTCTATCATCAGCATTTTTATCATGTTATAATACTAGGG
>BHER01000015.1 GCA_003864555.1 Erysipelotrichaceae bacterium
GATACATTATACCACCTATTTATTTTTTTCCAAGATATCTTGAGCTTTTTTCGATAAAATCACTAGTTATTTCCACTTTATTGTTTTTCTAAACACTCATTTTTTGAAGGTATCATAGATTCTTTTGAAATCATCCACTGTTAATTGCTCAGCACGCACCCGCTCATCAATTTTTAATTTTTGGAGGATTGCAATACTCTGTTCCCCAGTCATTATCTGCTTTAGATTATTCACAAGCGTTTTCCTCCGCATACAAAATCCTAGGCGGACAAACTCCATAAATTCTTCGGCTTCTTCAAAGGTTGAAAACACCTTATTCTCTTTGAATTTAAGGTGAACAATTGCCGAATCAATATTTGGTGCCGGGATAAAAACTGTTTTGGGAACAATAAACGCTAGTTTAACTTCGGTAAATAATTGTGTAAAAATTGATAATGATCCATATTCTTTTGTACTTGGTACTGCCATAAGTCGTGCGGCAACTTCTTTTTGCATCATCACTGTTGCCGATACTAAATTTGGCTTTTCATGGACATACCACGAAATTAACTTTTCTAAAATCGGCGTTGTAATATAGTAGGGTAAATTGGCAACGACTTTGATACTTTCTCCACTAAATTGAATATACCATGCTTTTAAATCTGTTTTTAAAAAATCGGCAAATACAACTTCTACATTAGTATATTCTGCTAAACTCTCAGCTAATAATGCCTCTAATTTATAATCAATTTCAAAACAACTAACCTTCTTCGCAGATTCTGAAAGAAACTGTGTGAGCGATCCAACCCCTGGTCCAATTTCTAACACGATATCCTCTGCTGTAATTTCTGCTGTTGTTACTATTTTTTTTAAAATATTTTTATCAATCAAAAAATTTTGTCCAAAACTTTTTTTGATATGAAAGCCATGCTTTTCTAAGAGGCTTTTCAATTTTTTTTGACTTGCGATATATTCCATAGGCAGCTCCTTTTATTTGATTCCTTTAATTGCTTCTTCTACTTGTTTTTTTGTGATAGCAAATGCTTGTAGCCGTTTTAAAAACTGCTTTGCATTCACCCGTCCTAGCATCAGTTTTGTTGAAATAGCATCACGCCGAATCCGCGAATCCATACGGCCAATAAAACCATAGTCGATAAGGTCTCTGTGTGTAATATCACTTTTTTGGGTGATATCGATTTTTTTGATTTTAGAAAAAGCATCGTCTAGTGTTTCCATGCTTGCATGTTCTACACCCATTTTACGACCATTTTTAGAAATGCTATCTTTTTTTTCTAAAATGATATGCTCTACTTCGGGTATTGCTTCCATGATGCGTCGGCGAATGGTTTCACCCGGCATATCCGGATCTGTTAGCACAAGAATTGCTCTTTTTTTAGATATTTCAATAAGTTGCGCAAGCATATCCTCAGTAAGGCCCATACCGCTTGTTTCAAAGGTATCTACTTGATAAAATTGTTGTAGTTTTCTTGTGTCTGATTTACCTTCAACAACAACAAGTTGTCCAATTTTTTTTTTCATCTTTCAGCCCTTTTTCTTCTCTGATTTTTTCCATTAAAAAAGCTTATATCTATCCCGGAGGATATGCGGATATAAGCAATTTTTATAGTATTCTATGCTATGATTGTTGCAACGATATCCCCAGCTTTAACTGCTTTTAAATCTTTTAATTCAACTTTTCTATCACCAATATTACTAATAACAACTGGTGTTGCAATTGATGGCACTTTTGATCTAATTAAATCAAAATCTACTTCTAATAATTTTTGTCCTGCTACAACTTTATCTCCCGCTACGACGAATGCCGTAAAACCTTCTCCGTTCAATTTAACAGTATCAAGTCCCACATGGATAATAACTTCATCACCACTATCACTTAAAATTCCAAGTGCATGTTTTGTTGGAAAGACTGTTTGGATAACGCCATTTACTGGTGAAACAACAATATTATTTGTTGGCTCAATGAGGTATCCATCTCCCATCAATTTTTGTGAGAATACTGGATCTTCAGATGCAGTAAGTGGTTTTAGTTCCCCTTCAAGCACTGCTGCAAGCTCCCCTGCACCAAGTTTTATTGCTACTACTGGTTCTTGTAGCTCTGTTTTTTTACCGAAAAGTTTATCTAGAAAACCCATATGTCTATCTCCTTCAATGTGATTTATATTCACTTATTTTTGTTTTATGCTTCTTGAAATTCTGCTATATTACTATTATATACTTGTTGGTAATCAACTTCAATCAATTTGTCTTATTTTTTGGCAAATAAACAATTTCAGACTTGAAAATACGGTCTTTCACAAGTATCATTCCTGTTTTCTTACAAGGGATCATTTGTGTTGTCATTTCAACTTCTGTTTTCATTCTAAGATATTCAAAAATAAAGTGCCCAATCTCAAATGGTATTGTAATCACCCCTGCAAGTACACCATAGATATAGTCGCGTAGAATAGATTGGTAAAAGCTTAGTGGAAGATGTGTTTGCACATTGCGTCCGTATAAACGGAATATTTTACGCCCAATTGTTTGGCCTTTCCAATATTCCGTAGGTATTAATCCAAATAGCCAAATTTGTGTGACGACGATGCTTGCCAAATATAAAAAGCGATATGTAAGTGTTACTTCAGGAACACCTGCTGCGAGGAGAAAAAAGCCGGTTGCAACGAGCGCTAGAACTAAATCTACAGCATTCGCTGCCACGCGGCGAACGATTGGTGCATTTATTCCTGCTTCTGCAATTGGTACTTTTGCATTTTTATCTTTTGGCTTTCCTTTTTCTGCCTCTGCTAAAACTTTCCCTTTATATTCGTATGTTTTTCTTGTTTTCATTGCCATACTAAAACACTCCTTATTTTCTTTAATGCTTTGATTTATAATCGATTGCTGCCTTGATAAAATCATAGAATAATGGTTGTGGTTTTAGCGGACGCGAACTAAATTCTGGATGAAATTGAACAGCAACAAACCATGGATGGTCTGCGAGCTCAATAATTTCTACTAGTCCTGTTTGTGGATTTGTCCCTGAAAAAACCATCCCTGCTGCTTTAAAATCTGAAATATACTGATTATTAAATTCATATCGATGTCTATGTCTTTCACTCACAAGATTACTTTTATAGGCAGATTTTGCTTTCGTATTATCAATTATTTCACATGCATATGCTCCAAGGCGTTGTGTCCCACCCATATCAATATTATTTGATTGGCCCTCCATAAAATCGATGATGAGGTTTTGTGCATCTTCATCAAATTCACGTGAGTTGGCATCTTCTAATTTCAGAACATTTCTAGCAAATTCTAAAGATGCTAGTTGCAATCCTAAACAAATTCCAAAAAATGGAATTTTGTTCTCCCGTGCAAAACGAATTGCTTCAATTTTACCATGATTTCCTCGGTCACCAAAGCCTCCTGGCACTAAAATTGCATCCACATCTGCAAAAAGAGTCTCAGCATTTTTGGCACTGACTTCCTCCGCTTGTATGCGTTTGACATTCACCTTAAACTTATGTGCATAGCCTGCATGTTCCATTGCCTCATACACTGAGATATAGGCATCCTTTAATTCAATATACTTCCCAACAAATGCAATTGTAACTTCATCTTTGAGGGTTTCAATTGTTTTGCAGAGCGCTTCCCATTGGCTAGTATCTGCAACCATTTTAGGAGGTGTCAATCCAAACATTTCACACACTAGGCTATCAAGATTTTGTCTTTTGAGATTCATTGGTACTTCATATAGGATATTTGCATCTTTTGCTTCAATAACTGCTTCTTTTTTTACACCGCAGAACATTGCAATTTTTTCTTTTACTTCTTCTTCAATATCAACTTCTGTTCTCAAAATAAGAATATCCGGTTGAACACCAAGTCCGCGTAATTCTTTGACGCTATGTTGTGTCGGCTTCGTTTTGATTTCTTTCGCAGCATTCAAATATGGAACTAGCGTATTATGCATCACTAGGACATCATCTTTTAGCTCTTGTTTTAATTGGCGGATAGCTTCAATAAATGGTAGCGATTCAATGTCCCCAACAGTTCCTCCAATTTCAGTAATAATAATATCTGCTCCTGAGTCTTCTGCTCCTGCAAATACTTTATTTTTTATCATATCTGTTACATGTGGAATTACTTGAACTGTTGCACCAAGATAATCGCCACGGCGCTCTTTTTCAATCACTTCTGAATATATTTTACCTGATGTGATACTTGCATTTTTTGTTAGTTCAACATCAATGAAGCGTTCATAATGCCCTAAATCAAGATCTGTTTCTGCACCATCAATTGTAATGAATACTTCTCCATGTTGATACGGACTCATTGTCCCAGGATCCACATTTAAATATGGATCAAATTTCTGCATAAATATTTTAAGCCCACGCTGTTTTAATAATACGCCTAATGAGGATGCACTCACACCTTTTCCAAGGGATGATACAACACCACCAGTTACAAAAATATATTTCGTCATTTTTTCCCAACCTCTCATACTTTTATTTTGGTTTGCTACTATTTCTTATCATAAATACTATATTTGTGATTTTAAAAAGAAAATAAGCCTCCCCTAAGGAAGACTTTCGCTTTAAGAAAATCGCTCTTAAAGTGCCCTCTCTTATATTACCGATTATCAGTAAAAAAATCAAGCATTTTTGATGAATTATTCTTTTATTGGGATGACATGCAATTGTTTTGGTGTATGTGTGAGAACTTCACAGCCATTTGCAGTTACATAAACACAATCCTCAATCCGGATACCAAATTCTCCTGGTAAATAAATTCCCGGCTCAATTGAAAAACACATACCTTCTTGAATAATAAACTGGCTATTTTGCATAATGGATGGGTACTCATGTACGGTTGCACCAATGCCATGCCCTAGGCGATGGTTAAAGTATGCTCCATAGCCTGCTTCAGTAATAATACTCCTAGCAATACTATCAAGGAATCCTGCCTCCACACCGGGTTTAATAGCTTTTAATGCCTCCATATGCGCTTTGAGCACAAGGTCATATACTTTTTGTTGCTCTGCTGTTGGAGTTCCATAATACGCCATTCGAGTTGCATCACTTGCATAGCCATCATAGACTGTTCCTAAATCAAAAAGGACAAATTCATTCGGAACTATTTTTCGATCACTTGGGGTTCCATGAGGATCTGATGCACTTTCTCCTGCTAGTACTAATGTGCTAAAGCTCATTTCCATTACGCCTTTTTTCTTTAATTCATACTCGATTTTCGCAATGATTTCTTGTTCCGATACACCACTTTCAATGCTATTAAATCCAACTTCAAATGCATAGTCTGCAAAAAGACCCGCATGTTTCATTTTCGTAATTTCTTCTGGGGATTTTATGAGCATCATTTCTTGAATAACGGATGTAAAATCTAGAATATCATCATCAATTGGACAGTTATTCTTGATTAACTCTAGGCGTTCAACTGTTAGATAATTCTTTTCAATTGCCCACTTTTGACTTCCAGATATTTGTGTTGAAATAAGATTTCCGATTTTTTCCCATGGATTTTCATGGTCTAAATAACCAAAAACATCCAAGCCACTTACACTTCTTCTTGCCTGCCCAATTTCCATTGCTGGTGTAAAAAGAAATGATTTCCCTTTTCCGCTCATAAGCACTAGCCCCAGTACCCGTTCATGTGGGTCACTTGAAAATCCTGTTAGGTAGGCAATATTTGCCGGATTATTAATAAAACAAACATCGATTCCCATCGTGTCCATCCAATTTAATATTTGTTGATTCATCGTATACACTCTCTTTTCTACTTTATTTCATTTGCGACATTTTATTTTTTACAGTTGGGAAAACAAGGATAATTAAAAGCGATACAACACCACTTTTAATGAGATTAAATGGTCCATATGTAAAGATAACATAGCCTAAGTAATTAGCTGGAAGCGGGATGTCTCCAAGTTTAAAATACACTGGTAATATCAAAAAATAATTTGCAATAAGCATAATGACTGTCATGCTAAGCATTCCAATAACAAGTGCTACGATATTATTTTTCTTAGATTCACCATTATTTTTATCTTTATTTTTATTCCAGAAATAATATGCTGGGAGCGTAAAGGAAAGGCTTGATAAGATACTCGATAGTTGCCCAATTGGGATACCAAGTTCTGCACCTTTTGTCATCCAATGGAGGAAGTTTTTTAGTAATATAACTGCAATCATCGGATAAGGTCCTAGTATTATTCCCGAAATAAAAATGAAGACATCACTGATATCAAATTTTAAAAACGGCGGGAAAAATGGGAGTGGAAAGTCAAAAAGCATCGCTACATATGCGAGTGCACTGAAAAGTGAGATGAGTACCATTGTTTTAATTTTGCTATTCTGCATGTTATTCTATTCTCCTTATACACTATTTTTTGTAAAATAAAAACCCATAGAAAAAAATTCTACAGGCTATTTTGTCTTATGTGCGCATGAAAAATAGAGAACTTCTTCTCATTATATGAGGGAAGTACC
The DNA here is from genome assembly GCA_003864555.1 of Erysipelotrichaceae bacterium. Taxonomy (GTDB): domain Bacteria; phylum Bacillota_I; class Bacilli_A; order Culicoidibacterales; family Culicoidibacteraceae; genus BHER01. Next base: position 6,483 of record BHER01000015.1, read on the forward strand.
ATATATATTTTTTATTTTGCAACTAAAACTTCTTCCATCCAGACTTTACTGTCGGCACCAGAATTTCACTAGTTCAATGTGGCCTTTTGGCAACACTCGCGGACTATAACCGCCGGTCGGGAAATTATCCCTGCCCTGAAGATCTAATTTTACTTAGTAAGTATATCATATTTTTCTTAGAAAATTGCATTAATTCTATTTTTTTATGGTTGTCTGCCACTATTTCAAAAATATAAAAAAAAACCGAGGTAAAACCTCGATTTTTTAGAAAATTATTTCGTTATTTCGATAACTGAACCCGCACCTACAGTACGTCCACCTTCGCGAATTGAAAACTTAGTTCCTAATTCTACAGCGATTGGTGAGATTAATTCAATAGTCATCTCAACATTGTCTCCTGGCATAACCATTTCGATTCCACCTTCTAATTGAACAACTCCTGTTACATCAGTTGTACGGAAATAGAATTGTGGGCGATAGTTATTTAAAAATGGCGTATGACGTCCACCTTCTTCTTTACTCAAGACATAAACTTGAGCTCTGATTACAGTATGTGGTGTAATTGTTCCTGGTTTAGCAAGAACTTGTCCACGTTGAATTTCATCACGGGCAACACCACGTAATAAAGCTCCAACATTTTCTCCAGCTGCTGCATAATCAAGTTGTTTACGGAACATTTCTAGTCCAGTAACTACTACTGCATGCGTATCATGGATTCCAACGATTTCAACAGTATCATTTACTTTTACTTCTCCACGTTCAACACGTCCAGTTGCAACAGTACCACGTCCTGTAATTGAGAATACATCCTCAATAGGTAACATGAATGGTTTATCAACATCACGAATTGGTGTAGGGATATAAGAATCCACTGCAGCCATTAATTCATGAATTTTTTCTTCATATTCAGGAACACCCTCAAGTGCTTTTAATGCTGAACCTTGAATAACTGGAGTATCATCCCCAGGAAATTCATATTCATTTAATAGGTCGCGGATTTCCATTTCAACTAATTCTTTTAGTTCTTCATCATCTACAACATCACATTTATTCATGAATACTAAGATGTAAGGTACCCCTACTTGACGTGAAAGCAAGATATGCTCACGCGTTTGTGGCATTGGTCCATCAGCTGCAGATACAACGAGGATTGCTCCATCCATTTGTGCTGCTCCTGTGATCATGTTTTTTACGTAATCGGCATGTCCTGGGCAATCAACATGTGCATAGTGACGTGCTTCAGTTTCATACTCTACGTGTGATGTATTAATTGTGATCCCACGTTGTTTTTCTTCAACAGAACCATCAATTTGGTCATAAGCGCGTGCTTCTGCCCCTCCTACTTTTGCAAGTACAGTTGTGATTGCTGCTGTTAATGTAGTTTTACCGTGATCGACGTGACCAATTGTACCAATATTAACATGTGGTTTTGTCCGGTCGAATTTAACTTTTGCCATTATATTTTCCTCCTAGAATTTTTTTTAATTTTTGTATTTCATTTCATATTGTACATCTATTAGCTGAAAATTTCAACTAAAATATAACAATTACTGAATGTTTTTAAGAAAAAAGATTATCCTTTTCTCTTTCTAATGATTTCTTCAGCAAGTGATTTTGGTAACTCTTCATAATGATCAAATGACATTGTTGAAGTTCCGCGTCCTTGCGTCATTGAGCGTAGGTCAGTTGTGTACCCGAACATCTCTGATAGTGGAACCATTGCATTAATTGTTAATGCATTTCCTCTTGACTCTGTTCCTTCCAAACGACCACGACGACCTGGAATATCTCCCATTACATCTCCCATATACTCTTCTGGAATTTCAACTTCAACTTTCATGATTGGTTCAAGTAGTATTGCTTTACATATTTTAACTGCTTCTTTCAAAGCAAGTGATGCAGCAATTTCAAATGCCATTTGTGATGAATCGACATCATGGTATGATCCATCAAACAATGTAGCTTTGATATCCACCATTGGGAATCCGGCAATAACACCATTACCCATTGAATTTCTCAATCCTTTTTCAACTGATGGAATAAATTCACGTGGAATAGTTCCACCAACAACACCATCGATGAATTCAAATCCGCCACCTTCGCCTTGTGGTTCGAACTTAATCCAAACGTGTCCAAATTGTCCACGTCCACCTGATTGACGAACGAATTTCCCTTCAACTTCTGCTGCTTCTTTGATTGTTTCACGATATGATACTTGTGGAGCTCCAACTGTTGCTTCCACTTTAAATTCACGTTTCATACGGTCAACGATAATTTCAAGATGTAATTCACCCATTCCTGAAATGATTGTTTGCCCTGTTTCTTTGTCAGATTCAGCACGGAAAGAAGGATCTTCTTCCGAAAGTTTCGACAATGCAAGTCCCATTTTATCTTGGTCATTTTTTGAATTTGGTTCAATTGCAACCGAGATAACTGGTTCAGGGAAGTTAATTGTTTCAAGAATAATTGGATGTTTACTATCACATAATGTATCTCCTGTTGTTGTATCTTTTAGCCCTACAGCTGCAGCAATATCTCCAGAATAAACCATATCGATTTCTTCTCGCGCATTTGCATGCATTTGTAAAATACGTCCTATACGTTCTTTTTTATCTTTTGTTGCATTTAATACATATGATCCTGAATTTAATGTTCCAGAATACACACGGAAAAATGAAAGACGTCCAACAAATGGATCTGTCATTACTTTAAATGCAAGTGCAGAAAATGGAACTGTATCATCCGCTGCTCTTTCAGATTCTTCTCCATTTGGCAATACCCCTTTAATTGGTGGGATATCTGTTGGTGCAGGCAGGTAATCAATAACTGCATTCAAAACTAATTGAACACCTTTATTTTTGTATGCTGAACCACATAATACTGGATAGAATTCTGCAGTGAGTGTTGCCTTACGAATAGCCGCCTTGATTTCAGAAACCGAAATTTCCTCTCCCTCAAGATATTTATTCATTAACGCATCATCATAGTTTGCAACTGCTTCAACAAGTGCCTCACGCATCAGCATTGCCTCAGCAACATATGCTTCAGGAACATCCGTTTCTTCAATATCTGTTCCTAATTCATTATGGAAAATATGAGCTCTCATTTCGATGATATCAATAATACCAACCATTTGATCTTCTACACCCATATTTAATTGGATGGCAACTGCATCTGCTGCTAAACGTTTTTTAAGTGTTTCAATTGACATTGCAAAATCTGCACCAGTTGAATCCATTTTATTAACAAATACAATTCTTGGTACACCGTAGCGTGTTGCTTGGCGCCAAACTGTTTCAGTTTGTGGTTGGACACCACTTTTTGCATCTAGAACAGTAACTGCACCATCTAGTACTCTAAGTGAACGCTCAACTTCAATTGTAAAGTCGACATGTCCAGGCGTGTCAATAATATTGATACGGTGGTCCGCCCATTCTGCAGTTGTTGCTGCTGATGTGATTGTGATTCCACGTTCTTGTTCTTGTACCATCCAGTCCATTGTTGCTCCACCATCATGTACCTCACCAATTTTGTGAACACGGCCTGTGTAATACAAAATACGTTCAGTTGTTGTCGTTTTACCAGCATCAATATGTGCCATGATACCGATATTTCTTGTTCTTCCCAAGGGGAATTTACGTGCCATTTTGATAACCCCTTTCTTATTTTTATTTTAAAAAGTATTGATACAGTACATTTCTGTACTGTATCTCGCTAATTTTAGGCTTAGGTCTAGGCTTGGGCAGTTGCTACTTTTTGTCCCGCGCTTTACTGATTCTAGGCTTGGGCGGTTGCTACTTTTTGTCCCGCGCTTTACTAATTCTGGGCTTGGGCGGTTGCTCCGCAACCTACCATCTATAATGTGCGAATGCTTTATTGGCATCTGCCATTTTGTGAGTGTCTTCACGTTTTTTGACTGCTGATCCTTGTCCATTTGCAGCGTCAATTATTTCATTTGCAAGGCGTTGTTCCATTGTTTTTTCATTACGTAGGCGTGCATAATTCACTAACCAACGTAACCCTAATGTTACTTTTCTTTCAGATGAAACTTCAATAGGTACTTGATAGTTAGCCCCACCAACACGGCGTGATTTAACTTCAAGGACTGGTTTAATATTCTCCATTGCTGCTTCAAAAACCTCTAATGGTTCTTGACCTGATTTTTCTCTTACGAGATCAAAAGCATTATAAAGAATTGTTTGTGATGTTCCGCGTTTTCCACCTAGCATCATTTTGTTGATCAATCTTGTTACCAATTTCGAATTATACATTGGGTCTGGTAATACATCGCGTTTTGCGACTGGTCCTTTACGTGGCATTGTCATCTCTCCTTCCTATTGTTTAAATTATTTTTTAGCTTTTTTAGCTCCGTATTTAGAACGCCCTTGTGCACGATTTGCAACTCCGGCTGTATCTAATGTTCCACGAACTACTTTATAACGAACTCCTGATAAATCTTTTACACGTCCACCACGAATTAAGACAACACTATGCTCTTGCAAGTTATGCCCTTCTCCTGGAATATATGCTGTAACTTCTGAACCATTTGACAAACGAACACGCGCATATTTACGTAGTGCCGAGTTTGGCTTTCTTGGTGCCATTGTTCCAACACGTGTACACACCCCACGTTTCTGTGGAGAGTCAAGTGTAGTCATTTCTTTTTTCAAAGAGTTAATCCCGACACTGAGAGCTGGAGTTTTTGATTTTACTGTTTTTGATTTACGTCCTTTACGAACTAATTGGTTCATAGTTGGCATTATTTCTCCTCCTTTCACATTCTTTGGCCTTTTCCACTCGTCCAGGTGTATCGCACCTGTCGTTAGAAATCCTTTGCTATTATATCACCTTTAAAACTTAACGTCAATATTTTTCAATTTAATCGCTGATTTTTTTGTTAAAATAATAATTTTGGTTAAAAAAAGAGCCTGTTCTTGTGAGAACTACTCTTTTAGCTTCTTAACGCACCATTTTTTGCAATGCTTTATATGCGGCTTTTTGCTCTGCATCTTTTTTAGTCTTCCCAATACCCTGTCCATACTCAATATCATCTACTTTTACAATGACTGTGTAGAGACGTTCATGAGGTGGGCCATCTTCTTGAATTACTTCATATTGAATTTTTTTTGTTGGGTCAACTTGAACATGTTCTTGGAAAATACTTTTATGATCCGTTACATTTTCAAGTTTTTCACCTTCGAAAACAGGTATGACAATTTCAATTAGTACTGCTTTTGCTTTCTCAAATCCGTGGGTTACAAAAACTGCACCTAAAAAAGCTTCAAAGGCATCGGCAATTATTGCAGCACGTTTACGACCGCCAGTTTTTTCTTCCCCTTTTCCAAGATACAAATACTCAGCAAGTCCGATTTCAAAAGCATATGTTACTAATGCTTCTTCTCTTACAAGTTGCGCTCTTTTTTTGGTTAATTCTCCTTCTGGTAATCCAGGGTTTTCTGTATAAAGATACTCTGCAATAATAAGATTCAGAACACTGTCCCCTAAAAATTCTAAACGTTCATTGCTTTCTCCACTTTTTTTTGCCTCATTAATATATGAGCTGTGGTAGAAGGCTGCACAAATTTTTGATTGTTGTGTTATATTTAATTTAAATCTTTTCATCAAAATTTCAATTTTTTTGACATTATACATAGTGCCAACCTCCTTACTTATCAGTATCTTTTTCAAGTACTTTTGTTATTTCTCCTACTAGATCTTTTTCTAAAAATGTTGTTGCAATTTTTATTGCGGAAGAAAATTGGAAACTAGTTGTTGTTCCATGTGCTTTAATGAGAGGCGATTTTACGCCCGCAAGCACTGCACCACCAATTCCTTCATAATCAAGTGTTGCTTTCAACTCTTTTAATGCCGGTTTTATGAGGAGTCCGCCAATTTTAGTTCCAAATGATTTCATGATTTCACGTTTCAAGACGGTTGTAATAGTTTGCTGCATTCCTTCATATGATTTCAATGCAATATTTCCCGTGAAACCATCAGCAACAATAACATTGGCACGACCATCCATAATATAGCGTGGTTCAATATTTCCAATAAAATCAACTTTATGATTTTCGCGGAGTAATTTATTCGTTTCGACATATAATGTCGTTCCTTTTTTATCTTCTTCTCCAATATTCAAAAGCCCAACTTTGGGGTGTTCTATATTAAGCATAATTTTCGCAAGTTGCGTTCCAACAATCCCAGTTTGATTAAGAATTTCGGGGGTTGCATCGACAACTGCACCTAAATCTGCAAACACAAAATACTTTCCTTTTGTTGCTGTTGGAAAAAGCGTTGCTAAAGCAGGTCGCCTAATTCCTTTTATCCGCCCTAACATAAAGAGTCCAGCAGTAATATAAGCCCCCGTATTCCCAGCAGATACGACTGCATCTGCTTTTTTATCTTTCACTGCTTGAATTGCCATTATCATGCTTGCACTTTTTTTCAGACGGAAGGCTGTTGTTGCATCATCAGTTCCAATAATTTTATCATCCGTATAGACATATTCTAACCGTTCATGTTTTAATCCATACGCTTCAATTTCTTCTTTTTTGCCAAAGGCAATTACTTTGATGTGTGTTAGCTCCTCAAGAGCAAGTTTAATCCCACTTAGTTCACACACGGGTGCATCATCGCTCCCCATTACATCTACTGCTATTTTATACATATTTCATCGCCAAGTACACAAGGCTACCTCACTTTCAATTTACTTTCCTATTATATCATATTTGAAAACAATAGCACATACACTTTAATCAAGCAATTTACTCATTGTCTGCTCTTTTGATTTAATATACTGACTAATTTTTTGATATGCTTTTTCACATTCAAGCATCTCACACTTTTCAAGTATCTCACGTGCATCTTCTTTTGCCACTTCAAATATTTTTGCATCTTCCACTAAATTTAAAACGTTAAATGTTGGAATACCACTTTGCTTTTGACCAAAAAAGTCACCTGGACCTCGCTGTTCTAGATCTTTTTGTGCTAAAAAAAAGCCATCTTGAGATTGCGTCATTGCCTTCAATCGGCTATTTTTATAGTCACTTACAAGCAGACATGTTGATTTAAGAGTGCTTCTCCCCACGCGCCCACGAAGCTGATGTAATTGTGAGAGCCCAAATTGTTGAGCATCATAGATTACAATCAGTGTTGCTTTATCCACATGCACCCCAACTTCGACTACGGTTGTTGATACAAGTACATCAATTTTTTCAGCAGCAAAATCTGCAAGTACTGCCTCTTTTTCTTCATTTTTTTGCTTTCCATGTAATATTGCAAGACGAATTTGTTTTGGTAATTGTTGTTGTAGTCGGGTAAAGACCTCCAGAATATTTCCAAGCTCTAATGTTTCAGATTCTTCAATTAGCGGACATACCACATATACTGCCTCACCTTTTGCAACTGTTTCTACAATTTCTGCGACAATATTATCCCAATATTTTTTTTGCACGATACGTGTATCAATTTTTTGTCTCCCTGCTGGTAATTCATCAATAGTGGATACTTCTAAATCCCCAAAAACACTCATCGCAAGTGTCCGCGGAATAGGAGTTGCCGTCATATATAACATATCAACTTCAGGAGATTTAAGCCGCAATTTCTTCCTTTGTTCCACACCAAATCGCTGCTGCTCATCCACAACTGCAAGCCCTAAATTTTTAAAAATGACCGTCTGTTCTAAAATTGCATGTGTTCCAACAATTAAATCTATTTCGCCATTTACAAGTTGTTCTAAAATCGCATCTCGCTCTTTTTTCGGCATTTGTGATTTTAGCAATCTCACGCAGACCCCAGCTTCTTCTAGGAGCATGCTTGCATTATCATAGTGTTGCTGAGCAAGGATTGTTGTCGGTGCAAGGATTGCAACTTGGAAGCCTGCTTTGATTTGTAGAAAGCCCGTAAGCAACGCAACAATTGTTTTACCACTTCCAACATCACCTTGTACAAGTCTTTGCATAATATAGTCTGCTTTAAAATCTTTTATAATTTCTTCTAATACTTGCTCTTGTGCACCCGTTAATGCAAAAGGTAATGCATCAATTAGCTTATCCATATGATGTGTTTCAATGTTTTTAGATTTTACTTTCTCAATTTTTTGAAAAAACTTTTTACGCATAAGTAAATTAAAGTAAAATAATACCGCTTCTTCATATTTGAAATAGCGTAAACCACTTTCATATGCAGCATCATTTTCGGGGAAGTGCATCATTTGAAATGCCTGTTCCCGTGGAATGAGCTGATATTTTTCATGGTATGTTTCAGGGAAAAAATTATCAATACTCACATAATTTAAACATTCCGCAATATATTTTCTAAATGTTGCCTGTCTCATCCCTTTTAATAGTGCATACTGGCTTTCAATTCCTATATCTTCCAAATTTTTATAGTATATTTTTGATACCGACCAGTTACCTTTGCTTTTTTTGGTAATGATAATAATTGTCATATCTATCTCTAATATTTTTGAAAGATATGGCTGATTGAAACAAATAAGAGGTAATTCTTCTCCTCCTGTTTCAAAAAGGAATCGCGAAAAACTTATACGCCCTTTTCGCATTGTTATGGGCTTTGATTTCACTCTACCTTGAAAAACCCCTTTTTCCAAAGTGTTAGAAAAAGGGATTACTTCAACATAGTGCGTTGTTTTTGGAAAGTGATATAATGCTAAAATAGGGCTATTTAACTTCATTTCTAGGAGTTGTTGCTGAAATTTAGGAGCTATTTTTAATTTCTGCATTTTGTTCATGGCTCCTCCCTTACATAATAAAGAAAAGAAAACATGAACTTTAAATCCCTTGCGGTCGTTCTCTATTTTCTTTTTTCTTCTACTATTCGACAGAAACAAGATAGAAATAAACTTCTTGTTTCCCATAAATATATTCAACTTCTAAATCTGGATATGTGTGCTCGATATAAGCAAGTAATAGATCTTTATCTTGCATGTCAACATTCACACCTTCAATTAAGGTAATAATCTCTGCTTCACTATCAATCATTTTATCTAAGAGCTTTTTTAGAGACTCAAGGAGTGTTGGCTCTGAGGCAACAATTTCTTTCCCCGTAATTGAGAGAAATGAGCCTTCTGTTATATTTGTGCCATTTAATACTGTATTTCTTACTGCTGTTGTAACCTCACCTGATTTAACATTGCTTAGAGCATCATCCATTTGTTTTACATTATTTGTAAGTGTTGCCAAACTATTGAATGCAATAACTGCTGTTAAGCCTTGGGGGATTGTTGTGCTTGGTACAATTTCAACTATTTTATCCGTGAGTGACTTCACTTGCTCGGCTGCAAGTATAATATTCCCATTATTTGGCAAAATAATATAGCTCTCTGCATCTACACTCTCAACTGCATCGAGTAAATCTTGAGTTGAGGGATTTGATGTCTGGCCTCCATCTACTACACAGTGGACTCCTAGATCTTTAAATGTTGCAACAATTCCTGCACCTGAGGCAACAGCAATAATAGCAGTTGCTATTTTCTGTTTATTTACTGGCGCTATTGTCTTGTTTTTATCTTGTTGTTCATGGAATTGCTCTTGCATATTCTCAGCTTTTATCCATAGGAATTCACCTAGATTTGCATATTCTTTGAATATTTCAAGTGGTTGTTCTGTATGAATATGAACTTTGACTATTTCATCATCATGGACCAAAACAAGTGATTCACCTGCTGCTGATAGACTTGTGCGCATAGTATCTTCATCAAATGATTTTATGTCCCCTAAGCGAATAATAAATTCAGTACAAAATCCCAATTCATCCTCTCCATGGATATCATCAAAATCAAAAGATTTCAAATCAAGTTTCACGGCTTTTTTAATTTGGACATCTGTTGAAACACCAGTAAGTTGCATAAGCATTCCCTCAAACAATGTCACAAGACCTTGTCCACCACTATCTACTGCTCCCACTTCTTTTAGTATTGGCAATAAATCTGGTGTTCGTTTAAGCGATGCAGTTGCTGCGCAAATGACTTGTTCTAAAAAAACAACAAAGTCTTTTTCAATGATTGCTAGTGCCTGTGCATCTTGTGCTGTTTCACGGATAACTGTCAATATTGTTCCTTCTACAGGCTTCATAACTGAGTGGTATGCTACATCTGATCCTCTTTGAAGTGCTTCAGCAAAATCTTGTGTTGTCATCTCTTTTTTATCTTCGAGAACCTGACTCATTCCCCGCCATATTTGTGATAAAATAACGCCTGAATTCCCACGTGCTCCAAGTAGCATCCCACGGCTTAATTTCTTCATAATTTTCCCTAAATGCTTATCTTCTTCACTAGCAAGTGCATCCACTGCTGCACGAATTGTTAAATTCATATTTGTCCCTGTATCACCATCGGGCACAGGAAAAACGTTGAGTGAATTAATGAACTCAACGTTTCTTTCAAAATATATAGCACTAGAACTAAACATTTTTTTTATTACCTGACCATCTATAACTAAATATGCCATTTTTTACACACCTCTACATTGATTTTTATTATCTTTGCACATCTTGAACAAAAACATTTACACTGCCTAAATCAATATTCAGTGTTTTCTCTAAATCGTATTTTACTTTTTTTTGAATTTCATGCACAATCTCAGAAACGCGAATCCCAAAACTAATGACAACAAAAAGATCAATATGTAGAACATTTTTTTCTACTCTTGTAACAATACCTTTTTGATAGTTATCTTGACCTAGAAGTTCTGCAAGTCCATCGCGAAAAATTTGCTGTGATGCCATTCCAACGACACCATAACACTCAATTGTTGCAGCTCCTGCAAGTGTTTTAATTACCTCATCGTTTACTTCTACACTACCAAAATTATTTTCTACTCTTACATTCATTCTATTCCACTCCTTTAGTACGCATTTTTAAATAGTGCTATGAATCACACTTTTTTTCCTAATAAAATCCTTTTTTAACCACTATATTTTACCATAAGGGGAAGATAAAGGCAACTTTTATCCTATTATTGTTTTTATTTTTCTGATTAACATATGATAATGTCTTCAGTAGTAACTTTTGATTATGTCCCAGATTGTAGCGAATGTGCATGCTTTGGGAGGCTAAATATATTATACTGTGATTACTATATTAATACGAGGTGATCA
>BHER01000016.1 GCA_003864555.1 Erysipelotrichaceae bacterium
GTCATAATGCTCATGTGTATTAAGAGGAAGCCATCTATTAGCAGATGGCTTTTTTTCTATAAAAAATAAATGGTTGTAAAATAAAAAATTCGATAGAAAATGAGGGAGCAAAATGAAAACAAAAATAAAAGATTTGAAACAGTGTTATAGACAATTAGGATATGAGCATTATCATGTACGTGTATTTGAGGATTATGCCTATTATTTTCAGAACCGTGCATATATGAATGAGCAACGTATTTTAAAAATTGATAGTAATGGGAATCAGCAAGCATTGCAAGGTGATATTACGATGTCATTATTTAAAGAATATTTAGGAACACAGCTGACATCGATTCAAAAATATTATTATGATGGTCCAACATATAGTAATATTGGAGGAGCAAATCCGGGGATTAAAACCCAACGCATGCTTGGTATTGAATTTATCGGTGTATGCGATATATATAGTGATATTGAGGTGCTAACATTAGCACAAAAAACGCTCTCAAGTTTTGATAGACCATATATTATTGAAATAGCGGTAAGTGGATTTTTAGAAAAAATTATCGGGAAATTGCATTTAGACGAGCAAGAAGAAGCACAACTACTGGATGCAGTTGCATACAAGAAGAGCACGGTGATTTCAGATGTTTTTTCGAAAATAGAAGATAATTTTTTAGAAGGATATCTGGAGTTCATTCAAATGTTACTCACCGTACGTGGAAATTTTAAAGAAGTGCTTAAGAAAATAATGGTCGCAGATAATTTTGGATTGACAACAGAAATTTCTGATTATCTCCAAGAGATTGCAAAATTTTTACCAGGAGATCAGTCGGAAATGCAACTTGATTTTAGTTTGAAAAATCAGCAAAATTATTATGATGGTATTATGTTTAGAGGGTATTTAGAAAATATAAGTTATCCAATATTACGAGGTGGTCGTAGTCGGATTTCGGATGTACAATATACAAATACTGTAAGCTCAGTTGGATTTAGCTTTGTGCTAGATGATAAACTTTGGACTTTTTTTAAGAAAGAACAACCCAAAATTGAGTACTTAATCCTCTATAAAGAAATGAGTCTAAAATTAGTAGAATATCTTGAGAAGCTACAAAAAAAAGGTGTTAGCATCATTGTATTACCACAAAGTAGTATGGTTGGAAATAAGATGGATCAGGCTTATACTAGATATGAGCATATCATCTATTTTGATAAGGAAGGGGCGGGTGTTACATGTTTTTAAATATTGCACTTCCGAAAGGAAGACTTGGAAATACTGCATATCAAATGCTGAAAAAAGCAGGATATTCATGTGCAGAGTTAGAAGGAGATTCCCGAAAACTTGTTTTTGAAAATGAGCAAACAAAGATACGCTTTTTCCTTGTGAAATCAAGTGATGTCCAAGTGTATGTCTACCATGGTGTTGCAGATATTGGGATTGTTGGAAAAGATGTACTCGATGAAAGTGGAATTAAAGTACTTGAAATGCTAGATTTGAAATTTGGTATATGCTCTTTTGCTGTTGCGGGGAAAGCAGGTTTTACCTATGATACTAGGCATATCCTTAAAGTAGCAACAAAATATACCAAAATTGCTGCTGAACACTATAGCAAAAAAAATCAAGAAATTGAATTAGTAAAACTCAATGGGTCAGTTGAACTTGCACCGCTTATTGGCTTATCTGATGTTATTGTGGATATTGTTGAAACTGGTACAACATTACGTGAAAATAACTTAGAGGTAATAGAGTATTTTTATAATAGTAGTGCAAGGCTTATTGTCAATGAGGCAGGATATAGATTTAAACAAGCAGCAATTGATAAATTACTTAAAAAACTTGAATTTGAAGTAGAACAGGTGAGGGGGAAAAAAGATGATTAAAATTGTAGATGACTCACACGAAGTACGAATGGATTTTATTGAACGAGCAAGTTTTTTGAATGATAAAAAAATGCAAAGTCAAGTGGAGGAAATTATTACAGGAGTTAGAGAAAATGGTGATGAGGCGTTGATTGCGTGTACTGAGAAATTTGATGGTGTTTTGCTCAAAAATATAGCAGTGAAAGAAAGTATACTGAGAGCATCTTTTGAAAATATGGATGAGCTACTACGCATAAGTTTAGAAAAAGCAATTGTTAATATTCGTGCATACCATCAACAACAAGTCCAAAATAGTTCTATTAATTATAGGCAATCGGAAGTTGTTTTGGGGCAACTTGTGAATCCAATTGCTGCAGTTGGTCTCTATATCCCAGGAGGGAGTGCAGCATATCCATCCACGATTTTAATGAATGTCATTCCTGCTCAAATTGCAGGGTGCAAACGAATTGTACTAGTAAGTCCACCAGGACCTAGTGGTGAAATCCATGAGGTTGTACTTGCAACTGCTTATATGCTAGGAATTAGAGAAGTCTATCGTGTAGGAGGAGCCCAGGCAATTGCTGCTTTAACATATGGAACTAAAACAATAGCAAAAGTTGATAAAATTTGTGGACCTGGGAATGCCTATGTTGCATTAGCAAAAAAAATGGTGAGTGGCATAGTTGGAATTGATATGATCGCAGGTCCTAGTGAAGTTTTAATTATTGCTGACAAGCGGGCATACCCACGCTTTATTGCAGCAGATTTAATTGCACAAGCTGAGCATGATGCAAATGCTGCAACCATTTTATTAACAAGCTCTAAAATACTGGCAGAAGCTGTAAATATAGAAATAAAAAAACAGTTACCAATGCGTAAAAGACAGGAGATGATCATCCCTGCCCTCACGAAAAATAGTGTGATAATCATTGTTGGGGATCTCGATATTGCCTGCGAAGTATCAAATTTAATTGCACCAGAACACTTAGAACTAGCAGTTGTTAACCCCTTTGATTTTCTTTCGAAGATTCACCATGCAGGCTCAATTTTCCTAGGTAATTATACACCCGAAGTACTGGGGGATTATTTTGCTGGGCCAAACCATACACTGCCAACAAATGGTACTGCACGGTTTTCAAGTGCACTATCAGTTGATGACTTTATCAAAAAATCGTCAATTATCTATTATTCAAAAAAAGCATTGGCAGCAGCTAAGCAGCCAGTTGAAATAATTGCTCATGCAGAGGGATTAGATGGCCATGCATATGCTATGAGTGTACGTTTTGAAGAAAAAGAATAAAAGCAATAGAAATGAGGAAGATGGATGAAAAATTTTATATCAAAAAGAATGGAAACCGTGGTGCCATATAAATGGGGATTACAATCACAAGATCCAACGATTATTAAACTGAATACGAATGAAAATCCATATCTACCAGCACCCGGAATAAAAAAAGTATTAACTGATTTTGATATGAGTCTCCTCCAAAAATACCCTGATCCAACTGGCGGGGGGCTGCGAGAAAAACTTGCAGAAGCATATGGGACAAAAGCCTGTGAGGTATTTTTAGGAAATGGATCTGATGATATTTTATCACATGCATTTTTAGCGTTTTTTGATGAAAATGATACAGTATTAGTTCCATCAATTTCGTATGGCTTATATCCAGTGCTAGCAGATTTATACAAAGTAAAACTTGTAAATATTCCATTGATGGAAGATCTATCTCTTAATTTCTCAGCTTTTTTAACGAATACAGCCCCAATCCTAATTGCAAATCCGAATGCACCAACAGGTCTTTTTTTAACAAGCATGCAGATTGAAAAGCTACTTGATAAAAACCCGAATCAGTTGGTTATACTCGATGAGGCTTATATTGATTTTGCTCCCGAATCGATGGTGAAATTTGTCGAAAAATACAAAAATCTTCTCGTTATCCAGACAAGTTCAAAATCACGAAATCTAGCAGGATTGCGACTAGGATGGGCTTTTGGATCAGAACAATTAATCAAGGTTCTAAATGCTGTACGTGATTGTATCAATCCATATAATGTAGATACAATAGCGATTAAAATTGGTGATGCAACTTTGTCTGACCCAACCTATTTTGAAGCAATAACGACAAAAATTATTGCAACACGGGAGCTATTCACGGTGAAATTACGGGAGCTTGGGTTTTGTGTTGTCAGTAGCAGTGCAAACTTTGTGTTAACATCGCATCCGAATATATGTTCAAAAAAATTATATGAAATGCTACTAGAAAAAAAAATTGTTGTACGTTATTTTGAACTGGCTGGTCATGGGAAATATAACCGCATAAGTATTGGAACGGATGAACAAACAGACTATGTTTTGAAAATTTTACAACAAATTTTAGAGGAGGAAAAATAATGGAAAAATGCTGTATAACTCGTAAAACAAAAGAAACAGAGATTACAATGTGTTTAGATATTTATGGAAATAGAGAAACAAAAATAGCAACAGGAATTGGCTTTTTTGATCATATGCTAGAACTTATGGCATTCCATGCAGGTTTCAATTTAGAAGTATTAGTTGATGGTGATCTGCATGTTGATGGCCACCATGTGTGTGAAGATGTTGGAATTGTTCTAGGAGAATTATTCAAAAATAATTTGGATAAAGTTGGAATTAGACGTTATGGTCAATCATTATTACCAATGGATGAGACATTGACAATGGTTGCACTTGATTTGAGCAATCGAGGATATCTTGGGTATGATTGTACTTTCTCATCTGAGATGGTTGGACTTATGGCGACTGAATTAGTAGAAGAATTTTTTCAAGCATTTGTGAGGAGTGCGCAGATTACATTGCATTTTAAAAACTTTACATTCAAAAATAACCACCATCTTGCCGAATCAATGTTTAAAGGTTTTGGAAGAGCATTGCGGGATGCCTGTACAATCGAGGGAACTGAACTTTTATCAACAAAAGGGGTGCTATAGGATGATTGCAATCATTGATTATGGTGTTGGGAATCTTTTTTCTATTCAAAATGCTTTAAACCATTTGGGAATAAGTTCATGTATTACGGCGGATGCGGCTAAAATTAAGGCTGCAACTAAAATTATTCTCCCAGGTGTTGGTGCCTACACGGATGCGATGCGATGCCTTGAAAAAAGTGGTGTGATTCCAACGCTTACAGAGCAAGTGGAAAAGGGGATACCACTACTTGGCATTTGCCTAGGGATGCAGCTTTTATATGAGAAAAGTTCAGAGTATGGGGAAACAAAAGGTCTAGGGTGGATTGCAGGTGTGGTTGTTTCTATGCATGATACTTTCACACGTGATTTAAAGATTCCTCATATGGGGTGGAATACACTTCTTTTTAAAAAAGATGATCCCTTGCTTGCAAATATTGCCCTCGGAAGTGATGTATATTTTGTGCATTCATATTATATTGTAAGCAAGCAAGCTGAGTATTTAGCAGTGAGTGAGTATGAAGTTGAAATCCCTGCTATTATCAGACAAAAAAATATTTATGGGATGCAATTTCATCCTGAAAAAAGTGGAGAAGTTGGATTACAATTACTAGCCAATTTTGCAAAAATTTAAAGAAGTTCGTGAGAGGAGTAAAAAAGATGATAATTTATCCAGCTATTGATTTAAAAGATGGTGTATGTGTACGCCTGATGCAAGGTGATTTTGAGGCAATGACAGTATTTCACCAAAATCCAGTGGAACAAGCAGTAGCCTATGAAAAAAAAGGGGCAACGTATATCCATTTAGTTGATTTGGATGGTGCAAAAGATGGTGTTGCTGGTAATACTGCAGTCATCGCTGAAATTATCAAACATATTACAATTCCAATTCAAGTAGGTGGTGGAATCCGTGATGAAAAGAAGATTAAAGAGCTTTTAGATTTAGGTGTAGCACGGGTAATTTTGGGGACGAAGGCAATTGAAAATATTGCATTTGTTACTGAAATGGTTTTAGCATATCCCGATAAAATTATTGTATCAATTGATGCAAAAAATGGGTATGTTGCAACAAAAGGCTGGGTTGAGCAAACGGATGTGAGGGCAGCAGATTTATGTAAGCAACTTAAGCAAATTGGGGTGCAAACAATTGTGTATACCGATATTGGAAAAGATGGTATGATGTCTGGTATTGAAGATGATTTTTATGCTAAATTGAAGCAAAATTTGGGGATAGAAATTATTGCCTCAGGTGGTGTAACAAGTTTAGTAGATGTGCGAAATCTTGCCCAAAAAGGTATAGATGGTGCAATTATTGGAAAGGCACTGTATATTGAAAAAATAAATTTAGAAGAGGCAATAATCGTTGCACAGGAGGAGAGAAAAAATGCTGAGTAAAAGAATTATTCCTTGTTTGGATATCCGTGATGGTGTTGTTGTCAAAGGTGTAAATTTTGATAATATTAAGGAAATTGCCGATCCTGTGGAACTTGCGAAGTATTATAATAAAACGGGAGCGGATGAACTCGTTTTTTATGATATTAGTGCAGCAATTGAGCAACGTAGTATTTTTTTGACACTTTTACGTGAGGTTGCGAAAGAAGTTTTTATCCCTTTATGTGTGGGGGGGAATATTACCACACTTGCAGATATTGAAGCAGTCTTAGCAAATGGAGCTGATAAAGTTAGTATTAACTCAGGGGCATTAAAAAATCCAAATTTAATTAATGAGGCAGCAAAGAAATATGGAAATCAATGTATAGTAGCGTCAGTTGATATTAAACGGACAGCACTAGGATTTGAAGTTTTCAGTGCCGGTGGACGTATTGCAACGGGCATTGAAGCACTAGGGTGGATTGTGGAACTTGAAAAACGAGGTGCAGGAGAAGTTGTTGTAAATAGTATCGATACCGATGGTGTCCGTGGAGGGTTTGATTTACCACTGCTTGAAGCAATCTCAGCACTTATTACGATTCCAATTATTGCCTCAGGTGGAGCGGGCAATGCTGAACACTTTATTACATTATTTGAGAGTAACCCAAAAGTGGATGGCGGGCTTGCAGCATCGATTTTTCACTTAAAAGAATTACCAATTCCAGAGTTGAAGCAAGCGTTAGCTGCAAAAAATATTCGTGTAAGGAGCAGTGGCTATGATAAAGTATGATCGAGATGGTCTATTTCCAGCTATTATTAGTGATTATCAAACACAAGAGGTATTGATGCTTGGATATATGAATGCTATAAGTTATGGTAAAAGTTGTGCAACAGGGCAAACTTGGTTTTATAGCAGGAGCCGTCAAGAATTATGGCATAAAGGTGCAACATCAGGTCATTACCAAAATATTAAGAGTATGCATTTTGATTGTGATCATGATACATTACTTGTGTGTGTTGAGCAAGTGGGAGGAATTGCTTGCCATACTGGAACGCGTAGCTGTTTTTTTAATGAAGTTGAATTCGATGGAGATGGAACAAAAAATCGGAGTGAGCAAGAGCAGATGACGACTAAAGTTAATGTATTAACAGATTTGATGGTAGCAATTGAACACCGAAAAAAAAGACCACAAGGAGATTCATATACTAACTATCTTTTGAGTGAAGGCATTGATAAAATTGGTAAAAAAATTGCGGAAGAGGCAATGGAAGTCGTGCTTGCAGCAAAAAATAAAGATGAAATAGAGATTATTAATGAAGCATCCGATTTACTCTATCACCTTATGGTATTACTTGCAAATAGTGGTGTAAGCTATGGTTGTGTTGAAGAGGAATTACAGATGCGAACGGCTAAAATTGGTAATTTGAAGATAAAAAATGTGAAAGGAGCGCTTTAATATGCATGATTACCATCTGCACACAAAAGCCTCATTTGATTGTAATAGTAGTGCTGAAAAAATGATCGAGGGTGCAATTGCAAAAGGACTTGAGGCTATTTGTATAACCGATCACTATGATTTTAATTATCCTTGCGGGGATGATTTCACACTGGATATTCCAAGTTATGTAAAGCTGATAAAAACAATGCAGAAAAAGTATGCAGGAAAGATTACGATTTTTTGTGGTATTGAAATAGGAATGGACCTGATGTATGAAAAAGAGATAAAAGCACTGCTTATGTCGTATAAATTTGATTATATTATTGGATCGGTTCATGTGATTTCGGGGACGGAATTTTATTATGCTGATTTTTTCTTAAATAAGACCAAATTTGAAGCTAACTTACAATACTTTGAGGCTGTTCTTAGCTGTTTACAACATTTTCCTGAAGTTAACACATTAGGGCATATTGACTATATTAGCCGCTATGGTGAAAATGAAAAAGGACAAATTTGTTATCAGGACTATGCCGAGATACTTGATGCAATATTACGAGAGTTGATTACATCCAATCGCAATTTAGAAATTAACACATCCGGGCTACGCCAAGGTGTAGGAGTATGTTTTCCAGATGCTGATATTTTGCAGCGTTATGCTGAACTTGGAGGCAAAAAAGTAGTCTGTGGAAGTGATGCCCATTATCCTTGTGATGTAGGTGCAAATTTTCTTGAAGCCGGTAAATTAGTTACAGACTATGGGCTAATTTTAGTTGAAATTACAGCCTAAAATAAAAAAGCTTCTGTGTATCAAACAACGAACCCACGAAGATGGGCTGGTGTTATCTAAACGGAAGTTTTTTTTATTACTTTTTTTTATTGCAATTAATATGTGAATGCCAGGAACCTTTATCAGGTATGGGGTCATATCCTGAGTAAGGACTATGCATACTACATTGAGAAAGCCTACGAAACCCAAGTATGGGTCCTTTGATAATGCCATGCACCTCAATAGCATCAATCATATACTGTGAGCAGGTGGGGCTAAATCTGCAACTCTGTTGCATTTTTAAAGGTGAGAGGAAGTACTGATAAAATTTAATTGGGAGGATCAAAATTTTTTTTAACATCTAAGGATACCCCATCTCAGAATTTTCATATTATGCTGCAAAAAAACCACCATCAAATAAGCCACTAGGGTTCCATAGTAGTAGGAGGGCAAGGATGAGTGTATAAATTGCAAAAAAGTAAAGTTTCTTTGACTTAACAGAATAAATGAAGAGTTTGAAAGAAAAAAATGTTGCTATTGTTGAGGTAATAAAAGCAAAAATATACGGAATTGTCATTTCAGGATTAAAGATGAAACCTCCTGTCAGGGCTTTTAAAATATAATAGACATTTGCTCCAAGCACTGTTGGGATAAAGAGGAAAAATGAGAAATCGATTGCACTTTCACGGTCAAGATTTCGAGACATTCCGGCAATAAGGGTCGTTCCTGAGCGTGATGCTCCCGGGATGATTGCAATAACTTGTGCAAGGCCAATGGTGATTGCATCTGGTAATCTGATATCTTTAAAAGTTTTGAATTGAGGGAAGTTGAAAAAATCTGATGAAAGGAGCAGGACAGATGTTATGAGATAACCTATGGCTAATACAAGTGTGCTATCACCAAATAACTTTGGCGCAATTGTCTCTCCTAAAATAAAAGCAATTGGAGTAAAAACGGCAAAAGCTATGAGAAGTAAGACAAAATAGCGTGCGTAAGCATGATTCATTTGCGTTTTTTCTTTTTTAATGAAGTAGTTCCATGTTGCTGTTAATAGGGTCGTAATTTTATCCCAAAAAATAGCGATAATTGCTACCAAAGATGCGAGATGAACAATTGCTAGAAAGAAAATTATATCAAGTTCTCCACCTTTAATAATCCCAAATATATTATTAAAGAGGATAACATGCCCCTTTGAGGAAATTGGGAGTGGTTCAGTTAATCCTTGGATAAGACCTAAAAAGATAAATCCGAGGATTTCAATAAATTTCACCATAAATAAAAACTCCTTTATATACTTGAGGTTGAGAAATAGCAAGCATCATTGTAAATTAGAAGCGTCCTATGCCAAGTTTGTGATAGACGTGGCTAATTTTTTTGCTAGCGATGGCATCAGCTTTTATGCGACCATCATCTAAAATTGCATTCACCGTATCCATATTGAGTGCATGGTATTTATTTTGGAGTTCAGTTAAAAAGATTTCAACAGTTTTAGCAACAGCAGTTTTAAATTCACCATAAGTGCTATTTTCAAAATGCTTTTGAGCATCGCTAATTTCAATGTTTTCAAGTGAGGCGTAGATTGTTAACAGATTACTGATCCCGGGCTTATGCTCGACATCGTAACGGACTACCATTTCAGAATCGGTAACAGCGGATTTAATTTTTTTGACACTTACTGCAATAGGATCAAGTAGTGCAATATAGCTTTTAGGATTATCATCAGACTTACTCATTTTTTTGGTAGGCTCTTGTAAAGACATAATTCGAGCACCCTGTTTTGGCTTGAATGTTTCTGGGATTGTGAAAATATCTTGATTTGTGATACCATTTAGCCGTTCTGCCAGTGTACGGGTAAGTTCAAGATGCTGGCTTTGATCATCACCAACGGGTACGATTTGGGGATCATATAAAAGAATATCAGCAGCCATCAGGGGAGGATATTGTAAAATCCCACTACCAATTGGTAGTTGCTTCACTTTATTTTTTAAGACAGTATCTTTATACTGTGTCATACGCTCAAGCTCACCCATATAACTTGAACATGTAAATACCCAAGCAAGTTGGAGATGTGCTGGGACTTCTGATTGGATGAAGAGGGTTGTTTTTTTGGGATCAAGTCCCATAGCAAGATAGAGCTTGACTAAATCATAGGTACGCGCTCTAAGCTCTGTGCTATTTTGTGGAACAGTTATTGCATGTAAATCAGCAACAAAAACAAAAGAGTCAAATTCATTTTGTAAGTCAACAAATTGTTTAGCTGCACCAATATAATTTCCAAGGGTTAAAGAACCACTTGGTTTAATTCCTGAAACAATACGTTTTTTCATGTGAATAACTCCTTTTTTATTTTATACTTTCATTTTACGTTACTTTGTATTTGATGGCAAGGCAATTAAGACATAACTATCTTTACTTTACGCAGTAATACGAAAAGAAGGACAACGACTTGGAACAGTAGTGGTAAAATTGTTGCAATATTGACACCTTGCAATCCAAAGTTTTGAATGAAGTACTGTGAAGAAATAATAGCAATAAGTAAAGAGCAGATATTGATAATAACGAGTTCTTTAAAGCTACGAACAACCGTAAGAATACCGCTTAGTAGCCATGTGAGAGCCGTTAGAATTGTTGCGAAAATGAGCGGTAATAAAAGATATGTATAAGGGAGGATTTTATCACCATATAAGATGCCAAGAGCAAAATCACCAAGTAAGAAAGCACCAATAAAAGCAAAAATTGCAAGGATACCAACAAGAGAGAGGCATTTTAAAAGGAGTGTGGTAAAACCCTTGCGGTCTTTTTCATAGAATTTTTCAGAAAAAATGGTAATAAAAGGATTAAAAATTTGGATGACGAGTGTTTGGACAATTAGTGTTGGTGTAGCAATGGAGCTATAAATCCCAAGACTTTGGGAGCCAAGATAGCGCTCGAGGAAAAAGCGGGGTGTTGTACCAATAATGGATAGGATGAGAAGATAGCCTGCAAGCGGGAAGCAGGTGATAAGAAGAGGCTTGACGTAAACTGCTGCGTTTTTTAAAGAGATGCGTGTTAGTTTATTTATATGACGCATATCAAAAAAATAGATACAAGCATACGATGTCAACGCCATTGCAATGATGGAGAAAAGGAGATTTTTGGTAAATACAAGTGCTATAATAAAAATAGTTGTGGTTAAAACCCCACGAATAATCAGTGATTTTCCGATGATATCTACGCGCCATTTTTTCTGAAAAATTCCTGAATAGATATCAAATAATGCCTCACTCATTTTAAAAATCACATAGGAGATAATAATAAGGAAGCGTTCGGGTGTATATTGAAAAAACCCTAAAAAAAGGCAAGCAAGTAAAACGGCTGAACATATTGTAAAAAAGCGACTCATAATATAGGTTGAATCAGAATATTCATTCGCAAGATCAGATACTTGAAAATTACGCATGCCATAAATTGCAAAGGCGAAAAAAATATTAGAAAGATTCATGGCAAGTGCAAATTCGCCACCCATTTCAAAGTTGGTGATGCGGATGACAAGAATTGTTAGCAACCATTGGCAAAAGAGATAGAAAATATTACCCCAGGTATTCCAGAGAATTCCCAGTTGTAGCGACGTTTTTTTTTGTTCCATTTAAATATAGCTCCTCTGTCATTTGTTGTAGTATGATTGTATCATATTTACAGAGATTAGCAAAAGCGAAAGCCCAAATTTTTATTGTAATTATTAGAAGGCTAAACGGTAGTTTAGTGGTATTGTGTATTCTATTTT
Source organism: Erysipelotrichaceae bacterium (assembly GCA_003864555.1). Classification (GTDB taxonomy): domain Bacteria; phylum Bacillota_I; class Bacilli_A; order Culicoidibacterales; family Culicoidibacteraceae; genus BHER01. Next base: position 12,125 of record BHER01000016.1, read on the forward strand.
TGGCATATTTTGGGCGATATTATGGGTGCTATAATTGGATTTGGAGTATTCTTTTTGATTTGGAAAGGGAGGTGAGACATCTTGTTTCAAGCATCCTGCCACTTATTGTGCTTGCATATATCTTTATTTTTAAATATAATAGATTAAAATCAGATATGAAATAGGAAAAATAGCCCGATTATGTTATAATTGTATGCGTTATTCATTTTAATGTGGATATTGAAAAAAAGTGATAAAAAAAGAAATGCTGAATTTAGAAGATAGCATTTTTTGAAGTCTTTGATTGAAAAGAGGTTAGGTATAAAATGCCAAAAATACTGTATCTGGTGGTGCCTTGTTATAATGAAGAAGAGGTGCTTCTCGAAGCAAAAGAGCAATTAGTAAATAAGTTAGTAAAACTTATTGAAATAAATAAAATAAATAAAAAAAGCCGCATCGTTTTTGTAAATGATGGTTCAAAGGATAGTACATGGGAGCTTATTAGAAAATTTTCGGAAGAAAATGAGCATATCAATGGGATAAATTTGAGTCGTAACCGTGGACATCAAAATGCGCTACTTGCGGGATTACTTGCAGTAAAAGATGAAGCTGATATGGTTATTTCTTTGGATGCTGATTTACAAGATGATATTCATGCAATAGATGAAATGGTCGATAAATACTATGCAGGTGCAGAAATAGTATATGGTGTTCGTGCGAAGCGCAAAAAGGATACTTTTTTTAAACGGGTAAGTGCAGAAAGTTTTTACCGCTTAATGGATTTTTTAGGGGCAAATACAGTATTTAACCATGCAGATTATCGGTTAATGGGGAGCAAATCGCTTACAGCTTTAGAAGGATTTGGTGAGGTTAATCTTTTTTTAAGAGGGATTATTCCACTAATCGGTTATAGGAGTGATTATGTTTACTATGAGCGCAAAGAGCGTTTTGCAGGGGAAAGTAAATACCCACTATCAAAAATGCTTGCTTTTGCAATTGAGGGGATAACATCCCTTAGTATAAAGCCACTGCGGATGATATCGGTACTTGGACTGAGTATTTTTGCTATCAGTATTCTCTATTTTTTCTATATTATATTTCAATATTTCACAGGAAATACAATCCAAGGATGGTCAAGTGTTGCAGCAAGTGTTTGGTTGATGGGCGGGCTTATTTTACTATCGCTTAGTATTGTTGGTGAGTATATTGGGAAAATATATTTAGAAGTAAAAAAACGACCACGTTATATTATAGATGGGCACTTAAAAGGAAAAAAAATAAAAGAAGAGAAAAAAAAATAGCTTTTGATACAGAAGATACACGAAGTAGCAGAAGTTGGGATGGTTTTCGAATTTTCACAAGAATAGAGGGAATAAAATGAAAAAAGTATCAGTTATATTGCCCACATACAATGTTGCACAGTATCTTGAAAGATGTGTGAACGCATTGGTTTCACAAACATACGAGGAAGTAGAATTTTTATTTGTGAATGACGGTAGCCCGGATAATTGTCTTGAAATCCTTGTAGAATATAGTAATAAATATCCACAAATTGATGTTGTATCAAAAAAAAATGGTGGTGCAGCAGATTCAAGAAATTTTGGACTGCAACATATAACGGGTGAATATGTCATGTTTGCCGACCCAGATGACTGGTTAGAAAATACAGCAATTGCTGATTTAGTAGCAATTCTAGAGCAAAATGATGCAGATGTTGCGATTGGGAGATATACCCGAAATTATGAGCAAAAGCAATCAATTATAGAGAAATTCTATAGTTTTCAAAGAGAGTTGAAAATATCAGAAACAGGGAATACATTAAGAGAAAACCCCGCTATTTTAATTGATATCTACCAAGCTCCATGGGGAAAAATATATAAAAGAGAAATTTTTAACGATGAGGAAGTACGCTTCCCTGTTGGATGCTCGTGTGAAGATCGTATTTTCACTTTAAATTTTTTACATAAATTTGGAAAAATGGTTTTCTTAGATAAGTCCATTTATAATTATGCGGTACGCCCAGGATCAGCTATGACTGCGAAAGACAGACAAGTATTTGAGATGTTTGAAATAATGGATATGGTCCTGAATTATTATCGCAAAAATGGTATTTTTGATCAATTTCGTGATGAATTAGAGTTCCTTTATATTCAATATGTTTTAATCGGCGTAAGTCATCGTGTGTTGACATCTGAGAATATAGATAGTAAAGAGGGGATTGCAGCAGTTCTCACTATTTGTAATGAACGGTTTCCGGGTTATGTGCATAATAGATATCTCAAAAAAGAACCACTCTTTGTAAGAACTTTTGTCAAAAATATAAGCAAGAGACCGAATATGATGATTAGGCTTACAAAACCATTCGTTTAAAAATTGATATACCAGTAGAAAAATGGAATAGTGGTATTTTCACTGATTTTCCTACTAAGGAAATAGGTACTTTGCGGTGAAACCAATATTTAAATGAGAAAGTAGGATTGTGAATGAAAGAAATACTAGCTAATTCAAAGACCATTATTTTTTTAGCAAAAGCAAATTTAAAAAAAGAAAATAAAGCAACCGCACTTGGCTATGTGTGGCTTATTATTTCGCCACTTATTACAGCTTTAACATTAGGGCTTATTTTCGGGATTGTTTTTGGTGGTGTTGAAGATGGCTTACCATATTTGGCATGGCAGGTTGCTGGCTACTTTCCGTGGTTTTTTATATCCGATGCCTTCGTTGCGGGAACCTTTTCAATTGTTGGCAATAAAAACCTTGTGACAAAACTGGTCTTCCCTGTGGAGCTACTACCAGTTATTGAATATGTAAAAGAATTTTATAAATTTTTAATTTTAATGGTAATTACAACCTTGATTTTGGCTTCATATAAAATATATCCAACAATTTATTGGATTCAACTTATTTATTGTATCCTATGCTCATTTTTCTTTATCTACGGCGTTACGAAGTTTACATCTTCTTTGGTTGTGGTTTTTCGAGATTTAGGAAACTTTGTGAATGCAATCATGCAAATGTTGTTTTGGGGAAGTGGTGTTGTATGGTCTATTAATGGGGATAAAATAAGTAGTGCGAGTGGCTTGATTTTACTCGTGCTTAAGACAAACCCATTTTTTTACCTCGTGCAAATTTTCCGTGATACATTTTTAAGCAGAAAGTGGTTTTGGGAAAGTCCTCGAGATGCATTGGTGTTTTGGGCTATAACAGGAGCTTTTATTTTACTAGGAAACTATGTGTTTAAAAAGACACGTGATGATTTTGCAGATTTCATCTAAGAAATTTCAAACAGCAAAAAGACAGGAGCGAAATATATGAGTCGTAAAGCAATTGAGGTAAATAATGTCTCTAAAGCATATAAAATTTATAAAAACAATCAGGATCGGTTACTTGAAATGCTGCCATTGGTAAAAAGCAAGCACCGTAATTTTTTTGCTTTGGAAAATATTGATTTTTCGGTATTTAGAGGTGAAATAGTTGGGATAGTTGGTAAAAATGGGGCAGGAAAATCAACGCTCCTTAAAATCATAACAGGCGTATCAAAAGCAACGATTGGTGAGGTACACATCACTGGGAAAATTGCATCATTATTAGAATTAGGAATTGGCTTTGACCCAGAGCTCACTGGGATGGAAAACATTTACTTCCAGGGACATTTAATGGGATTTTCTAAAACTGAAATTGATTTGAAAGTTAAGTCTATTGTTGATTTTGCTGACATTGGTGAGTTTGTGATGCAACCAGTTAAAAACTATTCAAGTGGGATGTTTGCAAGGCTTGCTTTTTCTACAGCAATCAATGTTGACCCTGATATTTTACTAGTGGATGAGGTTCTTTCAGTGGGCGATTTACGCTTTCAATTGAAGTGTCTGAATAAAATCGAGGAATTGGGTGCTGCCGGGAAAACAATTCTCTTTGTATCACATGATACGAACTCAATTGCAAAATACTGTAATCGGGCAATATGGATTAAAGATCACCGTGTGTTTATGGATGATAAGCCAGGAATTGTTATTCCATTTTACCGTGATTATATGGTTTTTGGTGATGTCAAAAAACTGGAGAAAGATACGAGGGTAGCATTACCAAAACAGGGTAATACTGTTAAAATTGAAGATACTATGAATGAAGTGATCGGCAGTAAAAAAGTAATAGCCAAAGAAATAACATTCCCTTTTTTACAGGGTAATACTTTGAATATTCAAGCTGAAAAATTAGTATTCAGTATTTTAATACAGACAAAAATCCCTGACATTAGCGATCTATATATTTCAACATTAATAACGGATAGTAACGGTTATCCACTCGCACATCAAGGTATCTCTTTTAAGTATAACTGGAAAGAGGGGGAAAGTGCAGAACTTACTATCTCTTTTGAAATGCCAAAATTTAAAAATGGTGAATACGCACTTTCAGTGGATATTGGTGATATTTCAAATGCGGTATTTGATTTATGCCTCAAACTTAATAATGTTATCATTTTTAGTGTGTATGAAAATAATTTGCGCTACGATGGTGAAGGTGTTATCCGCTTAGAAACATATGAGGTGCGCCATGAAAAATAAACAAAAAGTGGATATTATCATCCTTAAGAGTGAAGTTTTAAATAAAAATACTGTAG
>BHER01000017.1 GCA_003864555.1 Erysipelotrichaceae bacterium
ATACACTATCAAATATGACCAAAGTAGATTTAATGCTCTTTGCACCAGATCCAATGGGTAAAGTTGGTATCGATTCAAAGTTTCCATTAGAGAACTATCGGAAACTTGTTTCAAGCAAGGGAATGGAATCAGCAATCCATGAAAAGCAGTTTAAAATGGATTTAAAAAAACATATTGATGATATTGCCAAAAAATATATTATTCAAGATGAAACGGCAGATTATGCTATCCTATTTTTACCAGCAGAAGCAATTTTTGCACATATTCATGCCTATTTCCAAGATATTGTCGAATATGCTTATAGTAAAAAGATTTGGTTAGCATCACCAACAACACTCATGGCAATGATTACAACTTTACAAGTGGTTCTTAAAAATATTGAACGTGATAAGTATGCAGTAGTCATACGTGAGGAGCTCAATCTCCTATCACGTGAGTTTGCACGTTACCAAGATCGCTGGGCGGCACTTGCCAAACATATTGATCAAGTTTCTCGCGATGTTAAGGATGTTAATGTAACAAGTGCTAAAATAACGAATCGGTTTCAACAAATTGCAGATGTTAAATTTGATATAAGAGCAGATGATCTGATAGAAGATTTATAATAAGGTTGAAAAACATAAGGAGGAATTTGAAATGAAAACAACTGATTTTTTTTCAAAAAGAATTTGGTTAACAAGTCTGTTTGCAGTCTTGGTTGGAGGCTTCTTATACTCAGTAGGAATTCATTTTTTTGTAACTGCGCTTGGGGCTTACACTGGAGGTGTCACAGGTTTAAGCCAGTTATTCATTCTAACATTGTCGCGTGCTGGAATTCCAACGCCATCACTTGGTATTATCACCATTTTATTCAATATCCCAATATTAATATTTGGTTGGGTAAAAGTTGAAAAAAGGTTTACAATACTAAGTATAATATCAGTATTGTATGTTGGGCTTTTACTGACATATTTTGACTCGCTACCACGAGTGTTGCTAACAGAACAGACTTTTATAAATATTGTATTTGGCGGACTGCTCGTTGGGACAGGAACAGGACTAACCCTCAGATACGGTGGGTCAACAGGTGGGACGGATGTTCTTCTGACATACGCATCTTATAAAAGAGGGAAGTCTTTTGGTGGGTATGCAATACTTAGTAATATGGTTATTGTACTTGCAGCATATTTACTTAACCCGGATAATACAGAAGGAATTCTTATCACCATTATTCTCTTTTTCTTTGTAAGTCTTGTCATCAATCAAGTGCATACAAAACATAAGCGTTTTACAGCCTTCATCGTGAGTTCGAAGCATGAAAAATTAATAGAACAGATACATTTAAAATGTGGACGTGGTGCAACAATTCTACAAGGAGAAGGAGCATATGCACATAATAAAAAATCGGTTATTATGACTGTTGTTTCAAGTTATCAACTCTATACACTTAAAGATATTATTGCTCGGTATGAACCAACAGCATTTGTAAATATTGTTCCAACAAAAGAAATATTCGGGAATTTTGTTAATAACAAAACAGAACTCCCACTAAAAAAATAAAGAGGTGAAAGAATGCGCTCAATCTTCAGAAATATAAAAACATTACTATTTTTTCCATTGGCAGTTATACCGGTAGGTATGTTATTCTACGGGATAGGGACAATTTTAATGACTCCAAGTATAATGGGGACGATGGTTTTTACAACAGAGCATATCTATATTGCTAGGATTTTTAGAGATTTGGGGTTATTGCTACAAAGCCAGTTAGGTCTGCTTGCAGCCATTACAATATCTCTAGGATTATCGCGTAAATCAATTATTTCAGTTATCATAACTGTCTTCATATACTTTATGATGCAGATTGTGTTTAACACGCTCTCACCAATAATACTGAGCAAAGAAATGTACCAAGAAATTGTAAATCTACCGCTTACAGTCTACCCATTTCAACTTGCTGGTGGTGTTATTATTGGAGCAGTTGTAGCCCGGTTTACACTTTTTTCAGAAGTGAAAGAATTAAATAAAGCTGAAATTATGAAGAGAATACGCTCAGGAATGATAGCCATCATCATAGGCTCAATACTTGCTATTACGTTAGCAATTATTTGGATTTATCTTGTACAGCTGCTCATTTTGACTAAAAACTTTTTCACAGGGTATCTAGGAGCTCTTTTATATGGGTTTTTATCAGCACTCCTCAAACCTTTTGGATTAACAATGCTTTTTGATACATTAAGAAATTATACTTTTGTTGGTGGGGTATGGCCTATTCCTGCACCAATCAATGCGAATGTGTATGGATATGAAGCAATCTGGCTTGCCCAATTGCAGTATGGTTCTGCAAACTTTACAGTGGGAACAGCAACAGCAGTCAATTATATTAATGCCATTTTTGTAGCCCCTGCAATTGCACTAGCAATTATCAAGACATCGTTTGTTGAGTATCGTAAAAATGTACGCTTAATTCTAATGACTTTTAGTATTATTGCAATTATTATTGGCTTCACATTGCCAATAGAGCTGAGTTTATTTTTAACATCACCATTTCTCTTTTTGATTAATGCAATGATGAATGGGCTTTTGTCTTTTATTATCCATGTACTCAGCCAAGTTGTTACAATCAAACTTATTACCGTAACTGGTGGTGGGCTAATTGATTTAATTTTTTATGGAATTATGCCTGGAGTTGAAAATACGGGGGCATGGCTATTGATAGTTATTGGGATGATTTCTAGTGTAGTAAACTATTATCTCTATTATTTCTTAATAAAACATTTCAGTTTGAAGACATTTGGTCGTAGTAAAGATGAAGCAGATATGCTTGGCTTTTCGTTGAATGGTAGTAGTAGTGGAGAGCAAGTTGGTAATATTGCAATTGAAACAAAAATTGAACATCTCCTGCGTGCACTTGGTGGTGAGGAGAATATTATTAGTATAAACGCATCAATGTATCGCCTGCATATAGATGTTAAAAATACGGAAGTAATTGATCAACTTGTTATTAAGAGAAATGGTGCTGCCGGCGTCTTTATTGTCCAAAAATCAGTGCAAATTATCTATGGTGCAATCACGAGTGAATACTATGAAAAATTAATGGAATTGATTGAATCAAAAAAATAGTAATAAGTATACTTACGTATATGCCTATTCACTAATATACTCAGAATAAAAAGCTCATTTCTTTATAGTAGATATGAGCTCATTCCCAGCCTTTTTAAAAATCGGGTTACCTCAGGGTAGCTTTTTTTTTGTAAAAAGCACTGTAAATGTAGCTAGGGATGAGCAGATAATTAGGTTTTCAGATGCTATATTTTAATTGATGGTGTACTGTGGTAAAAGCCAAAATCCATGTAATGCAAAGAGCGAAAAATTATAAAAAAGTTGGATGAACTCTTATAGCGATTATGCTTAGATAATATGAAAATGGCATAAGCTTGGTGAAAACATATTCTTTTTTGCAAACCTATTAAAAAAATAACCAAAATATAGTAAAACTATTCCAATTCTGCTGCTTTTCTGATATAATTTTAGGTATATATGTCTATTTAACAAGGACGAAGGGAACGAAGAAAATATGTTTAAAAGTATTACAGAAATATTTGATGAATCAAGAAGAGAATTAAAAAAGATGGATATCATTGCCAAGGAGATTGATGCATTGGATGCAGAAATGATGGGATTGACTGATTCAGCATTACAGATGAAAACGGAAGAATTAAAAATAAGAGTACTAGCGGGGGCAACTCTTGATGAAATTCTTGTAGAAGCATTTGCAGTAGTAAGAGAAGCTGCAAGTAGAGTGCTAGGGAAAAAACCATTTTTCGTACAACTTTTAGGTGCACTCTCACTCCATCGTGGGGATATTGCAGAGATGAAAACGGGTGAGGGTAAAACCTTAACATCATTAATGCCAGCATATTTAAATGCCATTAGTGGAAAAGGTGTCCACATCATCACGGTGAATGAATATCTTGCAAAACGTGATGCTGACGAAATGGGACAAGTTCACCGTTTCCTTGGATTAACTGTAGGATTGAATATAAATAGTATGTCAGCAATTGAAAAGCAAAAAGGATATGCATGTGATATTGTCTATTCAACAAATAGTGAAGTAGGATTTGATTATTTACGCGATAATATGGTGCTGTATGCAAAAGATAAAGTACAGCGTCCGCTGAACTACGCAATTGTCGATGAAGTGGATTCAATTCTTATTGATGAGGCAAGAACACCACTTATTATCTCAGGTGGGAAAAAGAATGCTGCACCACTTTATCATGCAGCTGATAAATTCGTCAAAAGCCTTAAAAAAGTTGATTATGAAATTGATTATGAAGCAAAATCAATTCAATTGACACCAGTTGGGGTAACTAAAGCTGAGAAGACTTTCAGAACAATGAATCTTTTTGCTGTTGAACATACGGAACTTGTACACCGTATTTTACAAGGACTACGAGCAAACTATATTATGCTAAGAGATGTTGAGTATGTTGTTTCAGGTGGAGAAGTCAAAATTGTCGATCAATTTACTGGACGTATTCTAGAAGGAAGACGATATAATGATGGGCTACATCAAGCAATTGAAGCCAAAGAAAGTGTTGAAATGAAAGAAGAAACGGCAACACTTGCAACAATCACATACCAAAACTATTTTAGATTATACAAAAAACTCTCAGGGATGACAGGAACTGCAAAAACAGAAGAAGAGGAATTCTTGAATACATATAATATGCGCGTTATTTGTATTCCAACAAATAAAGATATTATTCGCCAAGATGAATCTGATGTTATCTATGCTACACTACAGTCAAAATATATAGCACTTGTAGCAGAAATAACAGAACGTCATAAAAAAGGGCAACCAATTCTAGTTGGGACAGTTGCGGTTGAAAGCTCAGAAATTATTTCTAAAATGTTGAAAAAAGAAGGCGTACCACATGAAGTCCTCAATGCCAAAAATCATGAACGTGAAGCTGATATTATTGCAGATGCTGGGAAAAAAGGCTCAGTAACAATTGCAACAAATATGGCTGGTCGTGGTACGGATATCAAACTTGGTGCAGATGTACCTAAACTAGGCGGGCTTGCAGTCCTCGGTTCAGAGCGTCATGAATCACGTCGTATTGATAATCAATTACGTGGACGTTCAGGAAGACAGGGAGACCCTGGTTACTCAAGATTTTTCATCTCATTTGGAGACGAATTATTATTACGTTTTGGGAACCAACAAATGATTACGAGAGCATTGGAAAAAACAATGCAAGGTGATGCACTTGAATCGAAGATTTTTGCTAAGAGAATAGAATCAGCACAAAGTCAAATTGAGGGTGTGAACCATGATGTTCGGAAACAAATATTACAGTATGATGATGTCTTAAGACGCCAACGTGAAATCATGTATGCACAAAGAGATACAATTTTAAATGCAGAAAACATTGATAAATTAATTGAAAAAATGATCATTGCAACTGCCCGTAATATTGTTGTAAGTGAGCTCAATAATGGTCTTAAAAAAGTGACTGTTAAAGAAAAAGCAGCAGCAATTATTACCGAAATTGAAAAAGATTTTTCTATGAAAACGGATGTAAATATTGCTGATTTGGAATTATTACAACAAAAAGAATTCACAGTGAAAATTGAAGAAATGCTGATAGCAGCATATATAAAAAAACATGGAGAAGTACCTACAGAAATGTTTGAAGAATTCCAAAAAGTAATTTCATTACGCGTTTTGGATGATCATTGGATGCGCCATATTGATGCGATGTCACACTTACGTGAGAGTATCCATTTGAGAGGCTATGCACAAAGAAATCCAGTGTATGCATATCAAGAGGAAGCATTTGAAATGTTTGAGGCAATTAACCGTGCATTGGCATTTGATATTACGCAATACGTATTAAGATCACAAATTGTTGATAACTTGAAACGTAAAGAAGCTGTAAAAGGTCAGAGTGCTAATCGTGGAGGAATCAACCCGGAGCAGAAGAAAAAAGAGCTTGCAGAAAAAGTTGAAGCAGGACCAGTGGTTACAAAATCACCCAAAACTGCAATACCAAAACCAGCAGTAAAAAAAGTGGCTACAAAAGTAACACCAAAATCAGTAGCTACAAAAACAACTGCAAAAGCAACACCAAAACCAGCAGTGAAAAATGTAGCAACAAAAACAACTGCAACACCAAAACCGAAACCAGCAGTAAAAAAAGTAGCAACAACACCAGCGAAACCAACAGTAAAAAAAGTAGCTGCAAAAACAACAGCAAAAGCAACAATACCAAAACCAGCAGTAAAAAAAGTGGCTACAAAAGCAACACCAAAAGCAACCAAATAATATAAAAGCGTAATCACTGTTGTCTAAAATCAGAATGAGTGAAACATCAGGATGTAGTTTGAAGACTACATCCTTTTTTAAATGAATAGGCAGAATCAGGAGATACTTGGAAAGAGGGAACACATGGAAAAACGTGAAGTACAGCAGAAAATGAAATGGCTAAGTGATGAATTAACAGCTCTCTACGCATCATTAGAAATTTTGGAAAAAGAAGAACAGCTGCAAGAAATTGAAAAAAAAATGAGTGCAACTTCATTTTGGGATGATCGCATTGAGGCTCAAGAAATCATAAATACCCAAGTTTCACTGAAAAAAGTTATAACAGTCTACACAACACTTGCAAAAGATTTAGAAGATATTGGGATTTTTTTTGAAATGATTGAAGAAGATGAAGTAAGCTTATTTGGTCCTGATTTTGTAACAGATTTAAAAAACCTTGAGAAAAAAACGAAGAAATTTTCAGAGCGCATGCTTTTCCATGGTCAATACGATGAAGCATCAGCATATCTAGAAATACATTCGGGTGAGGGGGGAGTCGATGCGCAAGATTTTGCCCAAATTTTATACCGCATGTACACTCGCTGGGCAGAAAAAAATGATTTTCAATGCCGAGTGCTATCATATAGTAATGGTGATGAAGCTGGCATCAAAAGTGCAACACTCTATATTAGTGGGGCTTTTGCATATGGTAAATTACGGAGTGAGGCGGGAGTTCACCGACTCGTTCGGATTTCGCCATTCGATACTGCAAGTCGGCGTCATACATCATTTGCCTCAGTCTCACTTATGCCTGAAATAAAACATGAAATTGATGTGTCAATTAGTGATTCGGATATTAGAATAGATACCTATCGCTCATCAGGAGCAGGTGGGCAATCAGTTAATACAACAGACTCTGCTGTCCGAATTACACATTTGGCAAGTGGGATTGTTGCAAGTTGTCAAAATGAGCGCTCACAGATTCAAAATCGGGAACAAGCGATGAAAATGCTCAAAGCTAAGCTCTATCAATTAGAACTTGAAAAAAAACAGGAACTTCTAACCGGAGTTGCAGGCGATAAAAGAGGAATTGGCTTTGGAAGTCAAATCCGCTCATATGTTTTCCATCCCTATAGTTTAGTAAAAGATCACCGAACAAACTTTGAAGTCGGAAATACGAGTGATGTAATTGATGGAGGAATTAATGGTTTTATTGAAAGCTATCTAAAATCACCATATAATGAAAAAAAGGAGATAATTGAAAAACTATGAAAAAATCCCAACTAAAAAGTCTATCGGAATTAGTACTTGGAACTTTTATACTCGCACTTTCTGTCAATTATTTCATCATACCGAGTGGTATTTCAGCTGGTGGTGCAACAGGGATTGCAACAGTGCTTGCTCAAATATTTGATTGGGATGTAGTAATAATTGTTTGGACAATTAATATTTCATTGCTTTTGATAACGGGGATTTTTATTGGGAAAGATGTGGTGATGAAGTCGATTGTTGGGAGTATTCTTTTCCCGCTTTTTTTAACAATTCTCCCACGCTATAGCGCAGCAGGTGATGATGTTTTGCTTGCAATGATTATTGGTGGGATGCTTACTGGTGTTGCATCGTATTTCATATTTACAAGTGGTGGATCAACAGGTGGTACAAGCTTACCGCCATTTATTCTAAGAAAATATTTCAATATTCCACTAGTAACGGGTCTAACAATTTTTGATACAATTAGTGTAGGTGCAAATATACTAACTGGAAATATACCAGCAATTTTTTATGGAATGATTGCAATTCTTATGACCAAGCTTGTAGCTGACTACTTAGAAGTAGGGATAAAAAGGCGAAAAGCATTATATATCATTAGTGAGGTAGAGGCTGATATTCTGACATATATCCATGAGGAAATTGGACGCGGAACGACAAAAATAGAGGCCTACGGCGGATTTAGTTCTCAAAATAGACCAATTATTCTGACAATTGTCAGTATTCGAGAACTCCACCTTATCCGTGAAAAAGTTTTGATGTTAGATGAAAAAGCATTCCTTTTTATCGCATCTGTAAGTGAAGTACATGGTGAGGGGTTTACAAGGATGCGTGCAGTCCGACCACTAAAAGAACTTGAGACACTCGAAGCTATGCATAATATTTAAAATACACAAAGAAAAGCAGGAGTTCGTTGAAAATCATGGTATAATAAAATTAATATAATTGAGAAGGGATGAGTAGTATGGGTGTGGAAAACATATATATCGGAGAGTTAGTAAAAAGAATAAATGCAGAGTGCTTAACAGAGTATGAGGGGTTACAAGAAAGAATATTAGATGATTCAATCTCGCGACCATCCTTGGAGTTGTCAGGAGTTTTTGACTTTTTCAAACCAACACGAATTCAAGTATTTGGTCTAGAGGAGCAAGAACTTGTACAAAGATTCTTAGAATCAAAGGAATTGACAAATATTGAGCGCATATTAGATCATACAGAAATACCACTCATTATTTTTTCACGTGGGAAAGTGCCAAATCAGTTATTTATTGATGCCTGTGATGCTAGAAAAATCCCAGTATATACAGCACCTGTTTCAACAACAATGCTGATTGCAAAACTATCACAAGTACTGCGCGAGTTCTTTGCACCACAAACAAGTATCCACGGTGTTATGTTAGATGTCTGTGGAATTGGTGTACTCATACAAGGGAAAAGCAGTATTGGTAAAAGTGAGACGGCACTTGAACTTATTACACGTGGCAAAAGCCAACTCGTTTCAGATGACCGCGTAATTCTTTATGAAAATGAACCGGGGATGCTCATTGCACGTGCTCCACGTATTCTTGAGCGGATGATTGAAATTAGAGGAATTGGAATAGTTGATGTTATCTCAATGTATGGTGGTGGAACTTTTAAACCCACGAAAAGACTATCACTCGTAATCCAATTACAAAACTGGGATAAAGATTTCCAGTATAATAGAATTGGAGCAGATATTGAGTATATTCGCTTTATGGATACGCAAGTTGCACAAGTAGTCTTACCAATACACCCCGGGAGAAATGTTGCCTCACTTATTGAAGCGGCGGCTTTAAATTTTAAACTTCGGCAAATTGGTATAAATACAGCAGAGGAATTTACATCAAGATTAACTTCAGCAATTGCTGATAATACTCCTGAGGAGAGAGGATAAGCATATGATACATGATTTAGGTATAAATATTGGACCATTAAGCATCCGGTGGTATGCAATTATTATTCTACTTGGGGCAACACTCTCCTTGAAACTTGCAATAAAAGAAGGGGCTAAATTTCAAATTTCTCGAGAAACTATGTATGATCTCTTTTTTATTTTCATGCTTTGTGGAATAATTGGGGCAAGAGTTTATTATGTAGCTTTTGAATGGCAACACTTTGCACAAAACCCACTCAAAATTTTTGCAATCTATGAAGGTGGCATTGCAATTTATGGCGGAGTAATTGGGGCTGCAATCGGAGGAGCTGTATACTGCTTTAAAAAAGGATATAATGCTTTATTGCTTGCAGATATTGTTGCTCCAGTATTACTTCTTGCTCAAAGTATCGGTCGCTGGGGGAATTTTGTCAATATTGAAGCCTATGGAAGTGTAGTGCCGGGCAATAATGCAGGAGAACAAGTAGCATATCTTAAACAATTTTTTATCCCCGATTTCATTATTGAAAGAATGCGTATAAATGGTATGTACCACCACCCGACATTCTTATATGAGAGTCTTTGGACGTTTGCCGGATTTATCCTACTATATTTCATTATTAGACAATGGAAAAATTTAAGACTTAGTGTGTTGACACTCTCATATTTTGTCTGGTATGGTATTGGTCGCTTTATGATCGAGGGCTTACGAACAGATAGCCTATATTTAGTTGAAAATATTAGGATTTCGCAAGTTGTTTCGCTTATTTTGGTTATTGTCGGAATTATTGGTTTACTATATATTTACCTTAATCGTAAGAGACTGCCACTGTATCTAGAAACAAGTTTTACCAAAATATAAAGAAAACAAAAAAATGATAGACAAGTCATTTTTTTTTTGCTATACTAATAACAATCAAGAAATCGGAAGGAAGAAGAGTTATGTGTGTATGGAAAGAATGTAATATCGATGTATCAGAGAATCGACGACGCTGTAATGTAGAATAACAGCGGCTTTTATTATATTCAATTCCGACGTCTTCTTTTATTTAATAAGATAATGTTTGGAAAATTGGAGCATCTATTGATGTAGGAAAGCATGCCTGGAGAGGGATCTTAACTATATCAATAGATGTTTTTTTTGCAAGAAAATAATATAGAAGAAAGTCAAAATTGGATAAAAATGAAAAAAGAAAGAAGGAAATAAAATGAAAAAAATAATGAATATGATGATAAGTCTTGTAGTGATACTAACATTATTTGTAGGTATTCCGACAAACAGCATTTCTGCTGATTCAGGGAAAATAGCTCAAATCCAAAAAAATGGGAAAATGGTACTGGGGACAAGTGCTGATTATCCGCCATATGAATTTCATACAACTATTGATGGGAAGGATGTTATCTCAGGGTTCGATATTGAGATTGCAAAATTAATTGCTGATGAGTTGGGAGTAGAACTTGAAATTAAGGATATGGAATTTTCAGGTTTACTTGCGGCCCTACAGTCAGGAACAATTGACATTGTTATTGCAGGAATGCAGGGAACGGAAGAAAGAAAGAAAAGTGTTGATTTTTCTATTCCTTACTATAAGAGTGTAAATAGAGTTATGGTACGTACAGAAGATGCAGAGAAATATCAGACAATATCAGACTTGAATGGTACTACTGTGGGTGTGCAACAGGGAACAGTTCAAGAAACCATAGCAAGAGAAATTGAAGGTGTGAAAATTAGAGCAATTGCCAATCTTTTAAATATATCGCAGGATCTTTTGAATGGTAATATTGATGCAATGATACTTGAAGAAGCAATCGGTGCTAATTTAGCGAAAAGTAATCCCAAATTTTCAGTACAAATGGGATTTGTTGTTCCAAGTGTTGCAGAAGGGGGTTCAGTTGCAGTTGCTAAAGGGAATGAGGATTTCCTTGCAAAAATCAATCAGGTTTTGGAACCGAAAATAGCGGATGGTAGCATTTTGCAATTATATGTAGAAGCTGGGGAACTTGCATCATCAGGGGAAGAAATTTCGAGTGAAGGCGGAAGTTTTGCATTTCTCAGTGTATATTGGCCAATGATTCTTAAGGGAACTGGAATGACAGTTTTTGTAGCATTTTTGGGAGTTTTATTTGGATCTATTCTTGGATTATTCCTCTCACTGCTTAAACTTTCAAAAATAAAATTACTTGATTTGTTAGCAACAGCGTATATAGAAGTTGTACGTGGAACGCCGATACTTATTCAGATTTACATTATATTTTACGGTTTGCCATCACTTGGATTTAAGCTTTTACCAGTTGTAGCAGGTATCATTGCCATCACGCTAAATAGTGGTGCATATGTATCAGAAATTATTCGTGCAGGAATCAATGCTGTAGATGAGGGGCAGTTGGAAGCTGGTCAATCACTTGGAATGTCATATGGTATTTCAATGCGTGAGATCATTTTACCACAGGCAATAAAAAATATTTTGCCAGCATTAGGAAATGAGTTTATCACAATAATTAAAGAATCTTCTATCATCTCAATTATTGGGGTTATGGACATTATGTATGCAGCTAATACGATTAGAGGAAATACCTATCAGCCATTTACACCATTAATTGTTGCAGCGGCCATCTATTTTGTGTTAACATTTAGTTTATCGCGGGTTCTAGCTATAGTAGAAAGGAAGTTGAATAAAGATGCTTAATATCAAAAAATTAGAAAAATCATTTGGAACAAATCATGTGTTAAAAGGAATTACAACAACAGTTGCCAAAGGGGAAGTAGTGGTAGTAATTGGGCCATCTGGTTCGGGGAAAAGTACGTTATTACGTTGCATGAATCTGCTTGAAGTACCAACAAGTGGGGCAGTTATTTTTGAAGGTATAAATTTAATGGACAAAACGATAGAAATTGATAAAATTCGCCAGAAAATTGGAATGGTATTCCAGCATTTTAATCTTTTTCCACATAAAACGATTTTAGAAAATGTGACCTTATCACCAATTAAAGTAAAAAAAGTTGAAAAAGCAGTCGCAGATAAGTTTGGGAAGGAATTATTAGATAAAGTCGGATTGTCAGACAAATATGATAGTTACCCTTCAAGTTTATCAGGGGGCCAAAAACAGCGTGTTGCTATTGCTCGTGCCCTAGCAATGGAACCTGATGTTATGCTTTTCGATGAACCAACTAGTGCACTTGATCCTGAAATGGTAAAAGAAGTATTAACAGTTATGCAAGACTTAGCAAAAGAGGGAATGACAATGGTTGTTGTAACGCATGAAATGGGATTTGCCCGTGAAGTTGGAGACCGTGTCCTTTTCATGGATGATGGACTTATTGTAGAAGACCAAAAACCAAAAGCCTTTTTTGAAACACCAAAAACAGCAAGAGCGAAAGACTTCTTGTCAAAAGTTCTCTAGCAAAATGCACCCCGTTATTAGGAAATAACGGGGTGCATTTTTAATTATTTTATTTGAGGATGCAATTTAGCAAAAAAAAAACAGTTTCCTGCTTATTTTCTAAATTGGTGTGCCTAACAGGATTCGAACCTGCGACCCTCAGAACCGGAATCTGATACTCTATCCAGCTGAGCTATAGGCACATATAGAAGTTGAAAAGCATGCTTCGTGATGCTTCTAAAATATTATATCATATTTTAGAAAAGAAATATAGAGCAAAGCATGAGGATGCTTACAAAATGGGCGGGGATATAATTTAAAATGCCAGATAAGAGCAACTAGCAGATTAAATTTAGATTAATTCGTGAATAATACTTCTGTATAATGCCTCATTCCCTCAGTATTATAAGAATGAAATCGATATATTTCGATGGGATTCTAAGGGGGAATTAGGATGTCGTATTTAAATTATTTCGGATGCTAACTTTTCTGTGATTTCTCAAGAAATAAGAAGAAAAAGTATTCGCTTTCTTTGAAGTAATTTGCTATAATACAAAGAACAAGCAGTCAAATGATTTATGAGGATGTGTGGGAATGATAGAGGTATTGATAAGGCTTAAATATTTTTTTATACGTGAGTGGAAGAGTTATGTATTTATGGCGTTCATATTGACCATCATTTCAATTTTAGCACTCTTACCTGCAACAATTATTGGTGCTTTTATTAATGCTATTAGTACAAGCACGCTAACAACCCAATTCTTTCAATTTTTACTCATAAGCCTCGCAGCCATCGCCATTTTGCGATATGTATGTTCATGGGCATACCATATGGTTGCCAATATACGTGGTCAGGAATTATCATACGAATTACGTGAACAGTATTTAATGAAGTTATTTGAGATGGATTCTGCTTTTTTTGAAAAGTATAGTAAAGGTGAGCTTATGAGCCGTATGACAGTGGATTTAGAAATCCTCAAAAATGTGGCGACAACATTAATTAGAGATCTTTTCATCAATGTTCTAGCAATCATAACCCTACTCATTGCGATGCTGCTTACTGTCAATATTCAACTGGTACTCGCTTCTGTTTTCATTGTACCAATTATGATTTTATATCTTAACAAAAAATTATTTAAAATGCGGAAATACTATGAAACCCATCGTAAAATCTACGCTGAAATGACAGAGAGTATTCTTGAATCAGTGGAAGGTGCGGAAGTCATAAAAGCATATGTTCAGGAAGAAAATGATGCCAAAAAAATGAAAGATGCAATTAATGCTGATATCGAATCATGGAAGTATATCGTAAAATTTGAAGTGATTTTCGGCCCACTTTTTGACTTTGTTATGGCTTTTGCAACATTTATTGCATTTGCTTTGGGAACATACCAAGTAGTAACATCACAAATCACAATTGGACAATTAATTACATTTACGATGTATTTAGGGATGTTTGCACAACCAATTATTGGGATGAGTAATATTTATAATCAGCTAAACCAAGTTAGAATTGCTGAACAACGCGTATTTGAAATTTTAGATGCTGAACCAGAGGTTAAAAATACCGAGGCAAAAGAGGTCCTTACATTTGATGAAATAATATTTTCAAATGTAAGTTTCCAATATCCTTTTGATGAAAGAAAAGTTATCAATAATATAAATTTTTCTATAAAAAAAGGAGAAAATATTGGTATTGTTGGTCCAACGGGTGCAGGAAAATCAACAATCATCCGCCATCTTTTACGTGAGTTTAATATTCAAGAAGGAAAAGTTGAACTAGATGGAAAAGAGATATCCACTTTTAAAATTGATGATATCCGCAATCTTGTAGGGTATGTACCCCAAGCACATATGCTTTTTCGTGGAGATGTAAATGAAAATATTATGGTAGGGTATGAGCAAGCAAGCTTTATCGAGGTTGAACAAGCAATCAAAATAGCCGATTTTGCGAAAGATATTGCTTATATGCCCGATGGCTTAAAAACATCAGTTGGTGAGTTTGGAAGTGGCTTAAGTGGAGGGCAAAAACAGCGATTGAGTATTGCCCGTGCACTTGTCAAAAATCCAGAAATTTTAATTCTTGATGATTCATTGAGTGCAGTGGATGCAACAACGGAGCAGACAATTATCCAGCAACTTGAAACATTCCGACAAAATAAAACAAATATTATTATTGCACACCGTTTTTCAGCAATCAAAGATGCGGATATCATTCTCGTTATTGAAAAAGGTGCAATAAGCGAGCGTGGAACACATGAGGAATT
The DNA here is from genome assembly GCA_003864555.1 of Erysipelotrichaceae bacterium. GTDB lineage: Bacteria > Bacillota_I > Bacilli_A > Culicoidibacterales > Culicoidibacteraceae > BHER01. Next base: position 15,101 of record BHER01000017.1, read on the forward strand.
AGTTGCTAATAATGGCTGGTATGCAGCGCAATATCGGTATCAAAATGATCAGTCAGGGGGCGAAAATGATGTGGATAGCTTGTAAAAACTTATGGCGCTATTTAAAAAATTATAAAAAATTATTGGGGTTTACAATAGGATCAATCGTTATTGTACAAGGACTACTACTGATATCACCACTCCTTGTACGGGAACTTATTGATAACCATATTAGCGGCATAGAACAAGTTTTTGTGGAGGTCTCTCACGAGAGCGACAAAACTGTTCTATTTGAGGGTTCAATCTATAAACAGATGCGCTATATAGATGCAAAAGATGAGATACTTCCCAAAAAAATTCAAGTTATTGGTGGGACCGGGGGATTTTATTATACCAATGGAACAATTGAAAAAGGTGGGCGTGTTTTTGATACTGGACGGAATATCCTTACTGTGAATACGGATGTTGGAAAAATTGAGTACCCGATAAAGTCCTTAGATAAATCAGCAGTCATCAAATTTTATACACCATCATTTAAGCCAATGATATTCCTCATCTGCTTAATTTTTGGCCGCGCAATTCTGACGATTATTTTCAACTATTTTCAGAGATTGACAACAGCATTACTCACAATAAATATTACAAAAGATGCAAGAATGGATGCCGTAGAAAGCCTTCACAAAATGAGTATAGCAGAATTGAAATCTGAACCAGCGGGGAAACTTAGTGCAAGAATAGTACATGATGTTTCGGGTTTAATGACATTATTTTCAGTTATTATCAATATCTTCTTTAATGCAACAATCGGTTTGGTATTCACCTATATTGGTATGTTTTACCTTAATCCACTCCTTGCAGCATTAACATTTTTAGTTGTTCCAATTATATATTTTTGGTTGCGTCGTTTTTCTAAAAGTTTATATCGGGTTGCAAGCCGTGCTACAGAAGTCAATTCCCTCATTATTGCTAATGTGAATGAAGTCATCAATGGCATTAATATCCTTCAAGTTTTTAATCAAAAAGAAAAATCAAAGACGAAATTTAATGTTTTAAGTAAAGAATTTGTAGAAGAACAAATGAATGAAGTGCGGGTACAACTTGCTATTGGTTGGAATCTTATTAGATTTTTTAAAGCAGCCTTCACCTGTGCTATCATCTTTTATTTTGGTTGGCTACAGCTTGGACCACTAGGTGGTGTTGTGCTTGCGGGGACTGTGTATGCCTATTTAGATTACTTAAATCGGCTGCTTGATCCACTCGATTTACTCTTTATCGAATTTGGTAATTTACAGCATGCACTTGTGA
>BHER01000018.1 GCA_003864555.1 Erysipelotrichaceae bacterium
GAATTTGTAAACAAGGTATTCGATTCTCTTACAACCCTAGAAAGAGAATTGAATGATTATGTGAATTGGTACAATAATTTCAGAAGACACAGTAGAAATGGTCATAAACCGCCTGCCGTAGCTGCTTAAAAAGTATCCTTATAAAAGTTGTGCAGAAAAGTGTTGCCTTTCCAGTCTGCATTCCAACATGGGAATCGTAGAAAAGCTCCGGCACATGCTCTTTCACAAGAAACTAAACAACATATCACTTCACTCTACCGTTCTAAATATGATATAGCTAATATCAATCATATTCTTGCTGTTATTCATACCAGAACGATTGATTCTGGTCAAGCAATTAAATATTGCAATAACTACTATACTACTTATTCAAAAAGTTATTGACAGTTTATTTTAAGTCTTTTTTAAAACTCTTTCCCGTTTCAAATTGAATATCAAATATATCGGTAATCGTTGCACCCAAATCAGCAAATCCTGTACGTTTTGGAATTTCTCCAGTTGCTGTAAAATTTTTTCCATAGACAATCAATGGTACATTCTCACGTGTGTGGTCATTTCCATGATAGGTTGGATCATTTCCATGGTCAGCAGTTAAAATAAGGATATCATCTTCGAGCATTTGCTCAATTATTTTTGGTAATTGCTCATCAAAGTATTCTAAAGCATCCCGATATCCCTCCGGATTTCTTGGATGTCCATAGAGACTATCAAATTCTACTAAATTTAAATATGCTAGCCCTGTGAAGTCAGTTTTTGCAGTCGCAATAAGTTTTTCAATACCATCTGCATTATCGGCAGTCGGGATAGCACGTGTTATCCCAACACCACTATAAAGATCATTTATTTTTCCTAGTGCTATGACATCTAATCCATTTTCTTTTAATGCCTCTAAAGCAATTCTATCATATGGTTTAAGTGCATAATCATGGCGATTTCCTGTTCTTGTGTATTTCCCCTCATCCCCAATAAATGGTCGTGCAATGACACGTGCAACGAGCCAGTCAGGGTTTTCTAATGTCAGTTTACGTGCAATTTCGCAGGCTTCATATAAGGCTTCTAGTCCAACCCATTTTTCATGTGCAGCAATTTGGAAAGTAGAATCAACTGATGTGTACACAATTAATCCACCTGTCTTTTTTTGTTCTTCTGCATATTCAGCAATGACTTGTAAGCCATTTGCCTCTTTATTTGCTAATACTTTCCGACCCGTTTTTTCTGAAAATTCTTTCAATAAAGCATCCGGGAAACCAGCTGCTGTAAAATTATTAAAGGGTTCTTTCAAAATACTTCCCATAAATTCCCAATGACCGGCAACAGAATCTTTTCCAACAGACTGTGGTTCCATATAAGTGTAGTATGCTGTTGGGTTTTGGGTTTTTTCAACTGTTGCAAGCGGATAGATATTTCCCAGACCCATTTTTTGAAGATTTGGAATATGTAAGCCAACTTTTTTACTTATATTTCCGAGCGTATTTGTATTTTCATCTCCAAATGCTTGCGCATCTTTTGCATGTCCAATACCGACTGAATCTAAAATTATTAAAAAAATACGTTTTGCCATCAATTTTACCTCATTTCTTTTTTTAAAATAAGTAGTACATAATAAAAGCGATTAAAAAATAGGTTGTCACACCAATCATATCACCAATTGTCGACATGAATGGTCCAGATGCAACTGCTGGATCTTTCCCAATCTTATCAAGAAAGAGCACTGAAAAGATCCCAATACATGAACTAATAAGTGATGAGAAAAAGACTGATAGTCCTACAATAAAGAAAATCATAATATTAATTTGACCAAATAGGATTGTTAATCCAAGTGCACAAAGACCAACTACAATCCCAATAATCCCACCAATAATCATAGCTGTTATAACTTGATTTGATATGAATTTTTGTAATAATTTTTTGTTTTGGACAAAATCACCAGAAACAACCTTCAACATGGCAATCGCAGCAACTTGGATACCCGGGACTCCCGTCATATTATTAACCATTGTAATAAATGGTGTCAATAAAACGATAATTTGAGGCTCAAATCCTTCTTGAAAAGCACTGATTGCTGTTGAAACAAAAATTGAAAGAAATACCATACTAATAAGCCATGGCAAACGTTTTTTAAGCGATGGCATGATTTTATAATCATCCTCTTTACCTGTTGCTGATTCCGTAACCCCTGCAAGTTTTAAGTAGTCTTCTTCTGCTTCTTCGCGGACAATATCCACAACATCATCAATTGTGATAATACCTTCTAAATGTTCGCTATCATTAACTACTGGTAGGACAGTTAAATCATAATCCATCATTAATTGAGCCGCTACTTCACGGTCTTGACCGATAGCAATTTTTATCACACGCTCACTCATCACATCTTTGACTATTTCTTGGCTTCTTGCAATAATCATTTCCCTAAGTGACATGACTCCCACGAGTACTTCTTCACTATCGAGGACATAAATTACTGTAATCGTTTCAGCATCCGGAGCATTATCCACAATTTTTTTCATTGCTCTGCGAACTGTATCAGTTTCTAATACAGTAATCATTCCAAATGCCATAATTGAACCTGCCGATTCATCATCATAGAAAAGCAATTCTCTAATTTCTGTTGCGACATCTTCTTCCATATTACTTAAATAATTACTAACATCTGCGCGATCAAATTCTCGAAGAATTTCAACAGAGTCATCACTACTCATCTCATTTAAAATTTCAGCAACTCGTTCTGTTTGCAATTTTTTGAAGTATTCTGCCGCATCTTCTGGTTCAAAATGGGCAAAGATCTCCGCGATATCCGTATCGGGTAAAATATTCAGGATTTTTTCTTGTTGTTCATATGTTAGTCCTTTAAATAAAGTATACATGTCAAAAGGGAGTAAATCTTCAAAAAGGATGATACTTGCTGCATCGTTCTCTTCTGCTAAAAATTGTTCTACTCTTAAAACTAGCTCTGCAACTGATAATTCAAATTCATTAGTTTGTTCCTTTTTTTTGGACATTATCACTGACCTCCTTTTTTCTACACATATAAGTATAACATAGAAATTTCATCCCTTCAACAAAGAAATCACGATATCGGATGATCTTTTTCATTCTTTTTCATCACAGTTTATATAAGTTTATTTATATGCTAATTCATATAAGAGTTCCATGAGCACTTCAACCCCAACAACCAAATCCTTTATATGTGTTGCCTCTTTTGGACTATGGCTTATTCCCTTAATACTTGGAACAAAAATCATTGCTGTTGGAATATATGGTGCAATAATTTGGCTATCATGTCCTGCACTTGATGGCATTTTTTTATATGGTATCTGTTTTTTTTCGCATATTAATGTAAGTGTCTCAATTAGTGTTGTATCAAATTTCTGTGCTGCTTGGTTTAACCACTTATGTATTGTCGCAGTTGTATTATTATTTTTTGAAAGTGTATATATTATTTTTTCAACATGCTGTGCATACTCTGCTAGCTTTTGAGTATTTGGAGCACGCATATCAATTGTTGCAAAAACTTCGCCTGCGATTATATTACTACTATTAGGAGTACACTTTATTTTTCCAAAAGTTAAAACAAACCCTTCTTTTTTGGCATACGCCGTCACGCTCACTACAATTTCTGCATATGTGAGCATTGCATCCGCACGCTCATCCATCCGTGTTGTACCGGCATGGTTACTTACCCCTTTTAATAGAAACTCATAGCAGACTAATCCAACTATTTGTTCGACCACACCAATTCTTTTTTGGGATTTTTCGAGTATTTGCCCCTGCTCAATATGGACTTCAATGAATGCAGCATACTCTTTATAGCTTCTATTGCCAATATCATCAAGACCTTTGAGCGCAAATTCCATTGCTTCTAAAAACGAGATGCCCTCATCATCAACTAATGCTGAAACTTCACGTAAATCTGCAAGTTCTAGAAATGATTTACTCCCCCAAAAGCCATAATCAAAACGGCTACTTTCCTCTTCTGCAAAAGCAATAAGTTCTATTGTTTTATCTGGTTGACCATATTCTAAATAGAGCATTTCAATTGCTATAAGAGCAGAGATGACCCCATATATTCCATCTAGTTTCCCACCATCTATAACAGTATCTAGATGTGATCCTGAAAGAATACTTTTGGCTAGGGGGTTACTTCCTTGGCGACGACCAAATAAATTTCCCACTTTGTCATGGCAAACATCCAACCCCGCATTTTTGCAAAGTGTTGTTAGCATCTGCTGTGCATCACACCAAAAAACATCATATAGTCTCCGTGTAACACCATCGTTTGCAGTTCTTCCACATTGCGCTAAATTTTCAAGATAGTCTATCATTTTTTCTTCTATTTTTTGATGCATATATTTACTCCCTCCCGATTGATTGCTCTCTCATTTTTAAGTTGCTATACTATTAGCTATATCAATCCTCAGATTCCACATCTACATGTGCGTGGGGATGTGTTTGGTGATAGGTTGCATATAATTTTTGTTGATTAATATGCGTATATATTTGTGTCGTTCCAATATCTTCATGTCCAAGTAGCTCTTGTACAATTCGCAAATCAGCACCATTTTCTAAAAGATGGGTTGCAAAAGTGTGGCGTAATATATGAGGCGTAATATTTTTTTCTAATCCTAATAATTTGGCTCGCTGTTTTACAATTTTCCAAAATCCTTGACGACTCATCCGTTTCCCATTATAGTTCAAAAAAAGATATGGACAAAGCTCCAAATCTAAAACGACCCGTTGTGTTGCAATGAAGTTTTTAATTTCGGCCCCTGTCTGTTCTAAGATGGGTACGATACGCTGTTTGTTTCCTTTTCCCATAACGCGGATTGTTCGTGATACAAAGTTGATATCCTGTAGTTTGATTTCAAGCAACTCACTCACACGCATCCCTGTTGCATAAAGTAATTCGATCATCAACCGATTCCGATCATCAAATGTAATTTTACGTGTTTGTATATCACCATTTAAGAGCAGGGATACTTCTGCTATTGTTAAAAAATCTGGGATTTTTTTTGGTAATTTTGGCGTTTTAATTTTCTCCCAGGGATTCTCAATAATGATTTTTTCCATCATCATAAAACGATAAAATGTGTGCATTGTTGCAATCATGCGCGCACTGCTTCGACTGCTATGACTTGTGCTACTATAAAATTTCAAGAATTCTTGCACATCTTCTAAATCCAATGTAACAAGATTTGTCTTCCCCCGATTGTGTTGGCAAAAATGAATATAATGGTGAATATCTTGGCGATAACTCATCATTGTATTGTGTGATAAGCCTTTTATCACAGCAATATACTGTAAAAAAGAAAATTCTGCCTTTTCAAAATTCACACTGATATTATGGTGTGGATCATTTTCCATTTTAGCGTACCTCATGATCTTCAAAAAGCCAATATTGTAACGCAATAATTGTTTTTGCATCATGGATAACACCATTTTGCATCATCTCTCTGATTTCATGTTTACTAAAATAATGTACATCAACAAATTCATCCATATCTAATTCAAGTGTACTATTTTTTTCTAAACCTTCTGCTTTATATAAGTGGATAAATTCATTACAAAAGCCTGGTGCTGTGTAAAATGCGGAGAGTAATTTCATACTTTTAGCAGTATAAGGTGTTTCTTCCGCTAGTTCCCTTATTGCAGTTTTATAGTAATCTCCACCCCATGCATCAAGTTTCCCAGCAGGTATTTCATATAAAACTTCTTGCGTTGCATACCGATATTGTGTAACCAATAGAACTTTTTGTTCTGGTGTTATCGCAAGGATGCAGGATGCTCCTGGGTGATCTAGTACAATGCGTGTTGATTCTATTCCATTTTCAATTTTAATTTCATCCAGTGAAATTTTAAGCCACGATAATTCTAGTATCAGCTTACTTGTTAGTTTTTTTTCCATTTGAATTGCCATCGTTATTCCTCTTCTCTAATAAGTCTTTTCCAGTCATAAGGCCATATTTACGTGGGAGTAAACTCAGTGCTGAGTGTACTTTTTCTTTTTGCACTTTTCGGGCTAGTTCTGCTGTATTCATTTGGAATAAATTCAATTGTTCTGCATGTCGCTGCTTTTCAATAAAGTCTGATACGCCAATACCAACTAATCTTATTGGCTCGCCATCCCAAAGCATTAAAAATAAAGCGAGCGCATCTTTATAGATAGCATCGAAATCATCACTATAATCTGGCATCGTCTGCGATCGTTGCATGGTATGAAAATCTTCTTGTTTATAAAAAACTTTGATACAGCGAACTTTATGGTTTTTGCGTTTCACCTCATCGACAATATTTCCCCAAAGATCGGATAGCTTTTTTTCGAGGGTGATATATTCGGTCACATCTTCTAAAAAAGTCCTACTCTGAGAAATCGATAATGCCTCTTCACGTTGCTTGACAACAGATTGTGATTGTATGAAAATACCACGGGCATATTGTTGTTGTTCTAGTATATGTTTTCCAAGCAGTCTTTCAAGGAGAATTTCATTTTCAAAGATGGCAAATTCTCCAATTGTCTTGATGTGAATATACTCGAGTAATGCTGTAGATTTTTTACCAATACCATACATCATCCCGATTGGCAAAGGCCAAAGCTTTTGCTCAATTTCATCAATATAGATTGATTCAATAACAAATGGTTTCCGTAATTCTGATGCCATCTTCGCCAAAAATCTCGTTGTGCTTATCCCAATATTTGAGGGTAGCCCCAATTCTTTGAGCAGTTTTGCCTGTATAAAGCTTGCAAGTTTTCTAACATTTTCTGGTGTACTGGGTGTCTTTTCAAAATAATGTGTCACATCAACATAGGCCTCATCAACCGATGCAGAAGCAATATGTTGGCTAAATTGCTTTAAAAATTGCATTATTTTTTTTGAGTAGCTGATATAATACTCCATATCGGGAGGGATTATTTCGATTTGGGGGAATTTCATCAATGCTGTTTGCAAATTCATCGCTGAATCGATTCCAAGTTTTTTTGCAGCATACGATGCAGCCAATATGACTGAACGTTTACTGCGTGATGCTATGACGATTGGTTTTTTCTTATATTGGGGTGAACGAATTAATTCGCAACTAACAAAAAAACTATTCATATCTATTAAAAATATTATTCTTTTCAAATTAGCTCCCTCCATTTCAAATAATTACTTTTTTTCTTTGAAACTTGCAATTAGCTTTTGTGCATGTTCTACTCCCGATTGTTGAATTTCACTTCCTGATAACATTTTAGCAACTTCATATGCATGTTCAGTAGCTGTAAGATAGTTGACTTTAACATATGTCATCTCATCTTGAACATATTTTTCAATGAGGAGTTGTTGGGTACTTGCAGCAAGAACCTGTGGTAGATGTGTAATTGCAAAAACCTGTAGGGTCGAGCCAAATACTTGCATTTTACGAGCTATTGCTTCCGCAACTTTTCCACTAACACCTGTATCAATTTCATCAAAAATAATCGTTGCCAATGTCTGGTTTTTAGAAAAAATAACTTTAATAGCGAGCATAATACGAGATAATTCTCCACCTGATGCAATTTTAGCCATTGGCTGAAAATCACTACCTATATTTGATTTCAACATAAATTCAGTACCATCACTTCCATTATCATTATAAGGAACGTTGAAAAATTTGACAGCAAACACAACATTTTCCATGTATAAATCAGTTAGTTGCTCCATGATGTCTAGACTTAATTTCTCTCCTGATTTTATGCGTTGATGCGTTAGTTCTATTGCCAAAGATGCTATGACTTCATGCTGTTTTTGTGCTTCTTTTTTTAATTGAATTATATCAAATTCTACATTCTGGAGTTTATCTATTTTTGCTTGTAACATTATTTTTGCTTGGGTCAGATCATCGCCATATTTTTTTTGTAAACTAAATATAATGGCAATTCTTTTTTCTAGTTGCTCTTGTTGCAGTTTCTGGTTTGAAAATGCATCTACTTCTTGAGCTAATTCTTTTTCAATATCTTCGATATCATAATATATCGAATTTAGGCGGGTAACGAGTTCGCTTTTACTCGCAATTTTTTCCAGTGGTTTGACGACATTAAAAAGACTTTCGCTGATATTAGAATTTTGTAATAAGCTATTGGCTTGATTTAAGAAATCAAAATTTTTACTGAAATCTTTTAATTCTTTGAATTGCTCATTTAATGTTTCAATCTCACCAGTATGAATATTAGCTGCACTTACTTCTTCAAGCTGCTTTTCATATTGATCAATTTTACTTACTTCTTCTGAGAGTTTTGTCAGTACTTCTAACTCTACTAAAATTTTTTGATGTTTTGCAAACTCACCTTTATATTGTGAAAGCAAATTTGTGTGCTTGCCATAAATATCTAATAAAAATAAATGATTTTTTGCTTCTAAAAGATAATTATTTTCTTGCTGTCCATGGATATCAATAAGTTTTGTCATCACCTGTTTAAGCAGCAGAACTGGCACCATATTTCCTTGAATTTTACAAACTGTTCTTCCATCTTTTGATATTTTTCGACTAACTAAAATGTCTTCGCCCTCAGAAATCATAATATCATTTTTTGCCAGAAGATCATAAATGCCATGCGTTCTTGGAAGAAAAAAGCCACCTTCCATATATGCATAATCAGTTCCTTTTTTTAAAAATGAAATGGATGAACGCGCACCGGATAAAATTGAAATCGCATCAACTAAAAGGGATTTCCCAGCACCCGTTTCTCCCACAAATGCAGTAAAACCTCGTTTGAATTCAATTTCAATATCTTCAATTAAAGCAAAATTTTTAACTTTTAAATATGTAAACATCTTATCCCTCACCTATTTCATTTTTAAAATATAATAGAAATTCTTTATTTCCTTTTGTTCCAGTTATTGGTGAATCCATTATTCCTATAACATGCCAACCTTTAAGCTCAATATATGCTTTAATATCTGCAACAACCCTCTGATGTACTTTGGGATCGCGTACTATTCCATTTTTACCAATAAATTGTCTCCCAGCCTCAAATTGTGGCTTAATTAATGCAATCATTTCAAATGCTTGCATGCCAAAAAGCACATCTATTTGATTAAATATTAATTTTAGTGAGATAAAAGATACATCCGTCACAATTATATCGGGCTGTCCTTTATTAAAGCGTTCTGCTTCGACATAGCGAAAATTTGTATTTTCCATCACGGCAACAAGCTCATGAGAGCGCATTTTCCATGAGAGTTGGTTTGTCCCAACATCGAGGGCATAAACAAATGCTGCCCCTTCTTGTAAACAACAATCCGTAAACCCACCTGTGGATGAGCCAATATCTAAGACTATTTTATCTTTTAAATCAATAGAAAAAGCATCAATTGCTCCTTTTAATTTTACGCCTCCACGGCTAACATAAGGAATTTTTTTGCCTTTAATTTCAAAAACTATTTGATCATCCATTGCTGTTCCAGGTTTTAGGACTTGCTCTTGTGTCCTAAACTCGTAAACAATACCTGCCATAATTGCCCTTTTAGCATTCTCACGGCTATCAAAATGGCCCTGCTCAAATAAGATGACATCTACTCTTTTACGCATATTTTTACCCTTCCCTCTTTATTTCGTAGAATACTTACTATTCTACAAGATACTATTCATAATCGCCTTATATAGTGCATTTTCATCAATTTTAGCATTTTTTCGTAATATTTTATTATCACCTTGTTCAATATATTCATCTGGAATTGCTAAAATCTTGACTGGTGTGGTGTAATTATGTTCAGATTTAAATTCAAGAATACCACTTCCAAAGCCACCTGCTCGTATTCCTTCTTCTATGGTAATAATTTTTTTATCTAATTGAAAGATTTGATGGAGCATTTTTTCATCAAATGGTTTAATAAATCGCGCATTCACAATCTTGATACTCACATATTGCATGGCAGATGTTGCAGCAATTTCTTCTGCCATTTGTACATTGGATCCAAAGCATAAAATAGTCACATCCGTCCCCAATTTCACGATTTCCCATGATCCATGAGCAATTTCTAGAAAGCTGCTCACGTATTCAAAATCAGTATATCCTCTTGGATATCTAATGGCATATGGTCTGTTTTGAGGGTAATTATAGAATGCATTATAGAGGAGATATTGCGTTTCAACTGCATCTTTTCCCATCATAATCGTCAGGTTTGGGATCGTTCGCATTAAACTAATATCGTAGATTCCATGATGTGTCTCTCCATCTCCACCAGCAAACCCACAGCGATCAATTCCAATAATAATATGTAAGTTTTGGCGGGCAACATCATGGAGTAATTGATCATATGCACGTTGCAAGAATGTTGAATAAATAGCAATAAATGGTCGGAGCCCATTGTTTAATGCACTACCTGCAGCAAATGTCATTGCATGCTCTTCCGCAATCCCAACATCAAAAATTCGATTTGGAAATTTTTCAGCAAAAAATGTAAGTTTCGACCCTTTGATCATTGCCGGTGTGATGGCGATGATATTATCATCTTTTTGTGCGAGGCGTTCAAGGGTTTCAGAGATAACACTACTCCATTGTCTAAGACTACGGTTTTTTTTGCGGTTTTTCTTACCATTTTCATATGAGTAGGGTCCAATTCCATGCCATAAGCCCGTATCATCATGCTCAGCGGGCATATAACCTTTACCTTTTATTGTGAGGACATGTAATAGTATCGGCCTTTTTCGGCTTTTAGCATGTTCAAGTGCATGTTCAAGTTGTTCAAGATTATGCCCATCAATTGGTCCAAGATACTCAATATTCATTGTTTCAAAAAAAGTATGGCCATCATCTTTTAGGATCATTTTTTTTACCATATTTTTGACATTTCTGATTGTTCCTCCAAGATGTTTTTCCAAATGTATTTTACTGAGGGCTAACTTTGTCCCTTTTTTGACTTTAACATATTTAGGGTTAATGCGTAAACCATTAATATGTTTACTCAAAGCTCCAACATTACGTGATATGGACATATTATTGTCATTTAAAATAATAATATGTGGTAATTCTAAATCACCAATGTGGTTGAGTGCTTCAAGTGCCATACCACCACTTAATGCACCATCACCAATAATTGAGATAATATGATTTTGCAAGCCCTTTAAATGCTGTTGGACGCTGAGTCCACAAGCACCTGAAAGTGATGTTGAGGCATGGCCTGCTTCCCAAATATCATGTTCGCTTTCTTGGCGTTTAACAAATCCACTTAAGCCTTCATATTGACGGAGTGTATCAAATTTATCCGCTCTTCCTGTAATAATTTTTTGAACATAGCATTGATGGCCAATATCCCAAAAAAAGCTGTCTTTCGGTGAATTGAAGACACGAAAAAGTGCAATTGTCAGTTCGACAACACCTAAATTGGGCCCGATATGTCCACCAAGAGTACTTAATTCAATTGTTAAAAAAGCACGAACTTCGGCTGAAAACTCAACTAATTTTTCTTCATCAAATTGCTTAAGTTTTGCAATAGAAATATTTTCAATAAGCGGATATTTTGTTAAGTCCATGCGACCACCTCGTTTTCATTTTCGTTTATGCAATTATTTTTTCGATAATCTGTTCTAACATCTCCGTATTATGATCTTCAAGTGTATGCAATAATTTTTTAGCTTCACTTGCCAGATTTTCGACATAGTCTGACGTTCTCTTTTTACCTAGTAATGTGATATAGGTTACTTTTCCATTGATAACATCAATATTTTGTGTTTTGCCAGTAGTTTCATCATCATCTTTTAAATCATCAACTGCTTGAAAAAGGATCCCAATAATTTTCGCAACATCTTCTAATACCTCAAATTCTGCCTGTTTTAATCCGATTATAACAGCTGTTCCTAAAATACTTAGTTCAATTAGTTTTCCCGTTTTTTTGCGATGAACAGCTTGCATTTCTTCTATTGTCACAGCATGCTCTCGTGTGACATCTAAGGTTAAATCAAGTACTTGTCCACCAACCATCCCGTTGATTCCCGCACAACGGCTAAAAAAAATGCAGATTTTTTTGAGCTTTTTTGAGTCAATATCTAAATCTGACAATACCTCAAAACTTTGTGTTAGGAGTCCATCTCCTGCAAGTATTGCCATTGCCTCACCAAATGCTATGTGATTAGATGGTTTACCTCTTCGAATATCATCATCATCCATTGCAGGTAAATCATCATGAATAAGTGAATACGTATGGACCATTTCAATAGCCATTGCAAGTGGGAAACTTTTAGTTCCCTGTATCGTACCATTTAATGCCTCTGTTGCCATACATAATAGTGGCCGAATTCTTTTTCCGTCAGAAAAAAGTGAATATTCCATCGCCTCTTTTAAATTTTGGGGAGCATGCAATAATGCAAAGCGCTCCTCGAGGTATTTTTCAAATTGGGTTGTAGCTTGATTCATTATCCCCATTCTCCTTCATTAACTTTCATTTTCTTCCATTTTTCGATTGATATCACTAGCAAGTTTTGTAAATTCTATTTCTGCATCTGCTAATGTAATTTTACAATAAGATAGAAGTTCTGTCCCCTTTTTATATTTCTCCATTGCTTGTTCTAAGCTTAAATCCCCATTTTCTAGTTCTGAAATAACTGTATTGGCTGCCAGCAAGGCATCCTCAAATGTTTGTTTTTTTGCCATTTTATTTTCCACCTTTCAGCTGATTTTTCTTCTTATTTTCTATACGACATGCTAAAATTCCATCATGCAGTACTATATCAACGCTCTCACCAATATTTGTATTTTCAATACTCGTAATGAGCAACTCATCTTTTTGGATAATAGCATACCCACGCTTCAAAACTTCCAGGGGGGATAGCAGTTCTAAGCGCTTTTGGAGTAGTTCCATTTCTCTTTTTTTAGATGATATGATGATAGCTGTATGTCTGAAAATATTTTTATTTTGCTGTTGGATTTCCAAATACTTCATATGGAAAAGTTTTTGACTTATTCCTTGATTTTGAAATCTTTGGATTAAATGTATCAGTAAGTTTTGATCATGTTGTAGTAATTGTTTTGGCCCCCGATTTTGTAACCGCACGGCACTTTCTTCTAATTTTTTGGCATCACGGGCAATTTTTTGTTGTATTTTTGTTATCAATATCGCCTCAATACGCATGATTTGTTTCCTAAGTTCAACTTTATCCGGTGTTATTGCCTCAATTGCTGCCGTTGGCGTTGCAGCACGTAAATCAGCGACAAAATCTGCTATTGTAACATCAATTTCATGTCCGATTCCCGTTACAACTGGGGTTGTCATTTCACTAATATATCTTGCAATTGCCTCACTATTAAATGCTTGGAGATCCTCATAAGAACCTCCACCACGCGCCAAAACAACGACATCAACTTTTGCTTTTTCAGCAAGTTTAAGTTGCTTGAGAATTTCTGCTTCTGCTTTTGCTCCTTGAACAATACAACCATACAAAATGGGCGTTGCCAGCGGATACCGTTTTTGCATAGTAATAAGCATATCTTGCAATGCTGCACTATTGCTAGCTGTTACAAGTGCAATTTTACGCGGAAATTCTGGAAATCCTTTTTTTCTTTTAGGGTCAAATAGACCTTCTCCTGATAATCTTTTTTTGACCTGTTCAAATTGCTGGTAGATATCCCCAATTCCATCACTTACAGCATCAAATCCATACATCTGATATGTTCCATTTTTGATATAAACAGAAATATCTCCTTTTATTTTTATTGCATCGCCAATTTTCATTTGCTGAATTTCAGGCGTAATATATTGAGAAAAAATGATACATGAA
This sequence comes from Erysipelotrichaceae bacterium, assembly GCA_003864555.1. GTDB lineage: Bacteria > Bacillota_I > Bacilli_A > Culicoidibacterales > Culicoidibacteraceae > BHER01. The sequence continues at coordinate 13,729 of BHER01000018.1, forward strand.
ATCACGGCAAAACTATCTTTTAGTTTAATATAATAGTTCCCAGATCTTGCATTAATATCTGCTATTTCTCCAATAACTGCAATATTTTTAAGGAGATGATCTTTTTCAAATTTTAATCGAATATACTGTGTGAGTGCATACACAGTAACAATTTTTTCATTTTCCTGTTGCTTACTCAAAGTATCTCCCTCTTATCATCTTTTATATTTTATTCAGATCCTGTTCTCTTTTTTTTTCAACTTTTTCTATATAGTCGGCAACTTTTTCAGCTTTACGTTTTGATTGCAATGCTTTAAATCTCCTTTTATTTTGTGCAGCTTTATCTTCACTCATCGGGATATACTTATCCGCACGTGCTTTTGGAATAATAGCATCTTTTACGGGGATATTATTTAATGCTGCCCCTAAAATACCATGAATAAATTTGGTGCTCTTCTCATCGACAAACATTTCACTCAATTCTAAAATACTAGCTACAATAACTGTTGGATACAGTCCTTCTTGCTCACTCCAGTAGAGTTCATACATTCCGACTCTTAAAAGTGAGCGCTCAACGAAACCAAATTGCTGAATAGACCAAGTTTTTTTGGTATATTCATTAATTTTATTATCAATTTCAGGTAAATGTAAAATAACCCCATTGAATGTTTCATTGAAATAGGGTAAATCATCTTTCTTATTTAAGAGAAATGCCTTTTGTTGCTCTAAAAGTTCAATCCCAACTTCCGTGTGTAAAAATGTTTGAATTTCTTCTTCTTTAGCAATTTGTCGATAAACATCAACGGTATATAATAGTTTCATAACTTTTTCTCGTGTAATTTTCCTCATTTTATTTCTTCCAATCTATATCGTCTCGTAACTTCGGTTTCCATCACATAATACTCCTCTATTTTACCATAAAATCAGGAAAAAAAGTAGAAAAATCAGGTGTCCCTTTATTTTAAAGATAATATAAGGTATAATGAATATATGGGGACGTCTTGGATTCGACAAGCATAGGCGGGATCAGTCAAGCAAGTAGTGGCAGTCTTACCTGCACCAACCGTATTTAAACGGAAAACAAAATTTACAATTCGCAGCTTAATTGATGCGGTTTACTATAAACTTGTTGTCTAAGCATTTATAGTGGATTCATAAAAAATATTAGACCGCGTCTTTCTCCTGTGTCAATTAGAGAAAGACAAGCCTAGAATTGACTCGTTATGCGAAGAGGTGTTCACTTATTTTCATATAATTAAATTGATTAAGAGGACTAAACTTGTAGAAAAACTGATCTTTATATGCTTGGACAGGGGTTCGAAACCCCTCGTCTCCACCAAAATAACAAAACAAAGCGCCACACTTTGCAATAAAGTATGGCGCTTTTTCTTATATTTTTTGACTGTGTGCCGTCCGGTTTATATAATAATAAACCTCGGTAAAACCAATTTTTTGTAATAATGTGATTGCTTCGGAGAAATTTCTTTGGAAATCATGTACTTTATGGGAATCTGAACCAAGGCTTACTTTTCGACCGCCAAGCTTAAAATATAATTCTAAAATCATCGGTTGAGGATGAGCAACACCTAAGTCTTCATATGCTTTTGTATTGATTTCAAGACATTTATCCAGTTCGATCATTTTACGTAAAATAGCTTCTACCTTTACTGAAAAATGGGGTAGGAACCATATTTTTCGGGGAATATACCGTACCACATAGTCAAAGTGGGTTAGGATATCAAAGTTCGTAAAATTTTCGAGCGCATCGAGTGTCGTATCTAAAACACGCTCAAGGAGTTCTAAAATTTCTGCATCGCTTTCAAGTTCTCTTGCGCTACTAAAAATACTGATTCCTTCTATCCGATGCATTGATAATAAGACTGAATCAAAAGGATAACTATTCACTGTCTCATTCATAATTTCTAAAGATTTCTTGTCATATCCAAGTTCAATAGATTTTAATAATTTGACATCGGTAATTTTTTGCAATGCATCTAGTTCTAAGCAGAATGCTTGGATATCATAATAAGAATTGGTTTTCTCACCATTGAGGTAATCCATGTGATCGGATATATAGAGGATGGCACATTCATGTTTTTCAGCTTCTAAGATGAGATCTTCAATTTTACTTTCACTATCTGGTGAAAAATAACTATGAATATGTGT
>BHER01000019.1 GCA_003864555.1 Erysipelotrichaceae bacterium
GATGCTATCGTAGCGGATAAAGCAAACTATACAGCAACAGTAGGTGTATATCCAATTACATTTAGTGTATCGGGAGAACCAACAACAATTGCTACAATTAATGCAACAGTAACAGCTGGAAATGCACCAACACTATTAGTAGATCCAGCAATAGTTATCCTCAGTATCGGAGATAGCGTGAATATGCTAGCTGGTGTGAGTGTAACTGATGTGGAAGATGCAATATTAACTGTGACACCTAGCATGACAGTCACAACGGAAGTAGTCAAAACAGAATTTGTAACATACAGTGTAACAGATACAGATGGAAATATTGTCACTGGAACACGGACATATATTGTAAAAGCAGCAGATGAAGAAGTAATAATTGGAACAGATTATATCGTGGTTGCGCAAGCCTTCACAAAACGTATATCAGAAGTATCAATAGACGATGCAGCAATAGTTGCGGCAGCAAATGCGCGAGCAATCAGAATAGCAGATGGTCAAATGCTTGATGCTATTGTAGCGGATAAAGCAAACTATACAGCAACAGTAGGTGTATATCCAATTGCATTTAGTGTATCGGCAGAACCAACGACTATTGCCACAATTAATGTAACAATAACAGCAAATAACACCCCTGCATTACCAGTAACAGGAGAGAAGACATCTGAAATAATTATAGTTTCTGGGATATCAATATTTATATCTTTATTCCTCCTTCTTATTGGAAGTAGACGTAAAAAGAAGGATATTAGATAAAAAGAAATTATTATAAAAAACGATTTATAGAATAGAAACGCAATGAAAAAAGCGGTCTACCTATAGATCGTTTTTACTATCCCCAGATAATATCTGAAATAGTGAGGATATGAGAAAAAAATCTGGAGTATGGTATCCTTAAAATAGAAGAATTTTTTAGAATTTTTGTGCTGGTGACTTGACGATTGTCATAAGTTGTCGGAAGCATTTTTGCTTAATCATATAATCAGCTTTATGCTCAGCAGAAGCAAAAAAAGTAGCATCCAGGTGTGCAAGATACCGACCAAGAACCTGTTGGTTCATGATTTCAAAAGATTTCCCGAGTGTATATTCATCCGCTAAGTATGTATCAAAAGCAACTTTATTCTGTGAGGGAAGTAAAAAATCGAAAATAGATTGGGAAATAGTATTTATCACTTCGTTCGAAAATACTATAATTGACATAAGAAATGGCCTCTATTCGTTTGTTTCAATACGGTAAATTGTAGGGCATTTCTCTTTCTTTTTGTAAAATAATGAATAAATAGAGTCGTATTCCTTTTTTTCTTACATACACTTCATACTACTCTACAATATTACCGCAAAAGAGCGATTTCATTCCATTTATTGGACAATTATGTTATACTGTTAAGGCACGTATAATGAAAAGAGGAAAACCATGTTATTTAATGAACTAAAACTAAATGAAAATATTTTGAAAGCAGTTGCTGAGTTGGGATATACAACTCCTACGAAAATTCAGGAAGAAGCAATTCCATATATTCTCGATAATCGAGATTTAATTGGGCTTGCACAAACAGGAACGGGGAAAACGGCAGCATTTGTCCTCCCAATTCTAAATAATATTCAAGCCAATAAGAAACCGCAAGCCCTTATTGTTACACCAACACGGGAACTTGCACTTCAAATTCAAGCGAATATTGAAGGCTATAGCAAATACACAAAACACCGTGGTGTCTGCTTGTATGGTGGGGTAAAGCAAACAACACAAGTACGCCAGCTACAACAAGGATGTGAAATCATTGTTGCAACTCCAGGGAGACTATTGGATTTAATTAACCAACGCTTTGTGAAGCTTAATGATATTACGCATCTTGTATTGGATGAGGCTGATAATATGCTTGATATGGGATTTATCCATGATATCAAAAAAATTATCAATTATCTACCAAAAAAACGTGTCAACTTATTGTTTTCTGCAACAATGCCTAAAGAAATTAAGTCATTAGCAGGTGCAATTCTGGTTGACCCAGTTGAAGTAAGTGTTGCAGTTGTATCATCAGCGGCAAGTACAGTTACGCAATATCTCTACAATGTAGATCAAAATAATAAAAATAAATTATTATTAGAATTGATGGCGGATAAGAAATATCAAGCAACTTTAATTTTTACCAAAACAAAACACGGTGCAAATAATTTGGCAAAAGTATTGAAAGAAGCTAAATTTAAAGTTGCTGCCATTCATGGAAATAAATCACAAGCATTTAGAAGTAGAGCTTTACAAGAGTTCAAAGAAGGTAAAATTAATACACTCGTTGCAACCGATGTTGCAGCACGTGGAATTGATATTAGCGATTTGGCTTATGTTTATAACTTTGATGTCCCGAATGTCCCTGAAACATATGTTCACCGCATTGGTAGAACAGGACGTGCAGGACAAGAAGGTATCGCAATTTCTTTTGCAAACTATGAAGAGCAAGCGTTTATTCGCGATGTGCAAAAGCTCATCAAAAAAGATTTAATTCTTGTGGATGACCATGATTACCCACTAATCAATAAAGTTATCCCACCAAAAAAACAACAACAAAGAGGAAGATCAAATAATGGTGGCTCGGGAGGAAACGGTTTTGATCGTTCCCAATCAGCAGGTGGTGCCAAAGGTCGTGGTCGCATGAATGCTGGAAAGCAATTCAATAAAACACAACATAAATAATCTTTGTACAGGAGCTGACACCAGATGTGTTGGCTCTTGTTTTTTTATTGCCAAAAAATCACAATAAATAAAGCTCAAGGCATCCTAGCTGCTATCTTTTTTTGTGGATAGTATCACGAATCGCCACGCTTAAAAATGCACTAAAAAAAATCCAAAGTACTTGACCTGTCGTAGTAAATATGATAAAGTGTAATTACTTTGATAGTCGTGGTAATATATTTTTAAAATTACGCTATGAAAATATAGATAAGAAAAAGGAGGTACAGCATGATCAGTAGTGATGCAATCCGTGGATATACGGATATAATGCTCCTATTTCTCTTATTAGAAAAAGCATCATATGGGTATGAGCTCTCCAAAGAAATTAGAGCACTTACTTTAGAACAATATAATATTAAAGAGACGACATTATATTCTGCCTTTACAAGATTAGAAAAAAATGGCTATATCACATCATTTCCCGGGACAGAAACACAAGGGAAGAAACGAATATACTACAAAATCACGCCCACAGGGAAAGAACATTATGAAAAAAAATGTGAGGAATGGAAATTAATTAAAAAAGTTGTAGGTAAGTTCATTGCTAAAAAATAAATTTACAAAAAAAAAGAGAGGAAAATGAATATGGAAACACTCCTAAGCTACCTAGAAAATACTTTTAAAGCATTACCAGAAACGGCAGAAGTTGTAAAAATCAAAGCAGAGCTTGCAAGTCATATGGAAGAAAAATACCATGAGTTGCTTGGAGAAGGGAAATCAGTAAATGAGGCTATAGGGATTGTAATCACTGATTTTGGCAATATTGATGAATTAATAGCAGAACTTGATATTATCCCAAAACGAGAAAGCATACTATCCGAAAAAGCAGTGAATCCAGTGGAAAAACCGGCTAAAAAGTTATATACAGTCACAGAAAAACGTGCTTTTGACCTTATTGACACAATGAGTACAAATAGTCGTTATATCGGGTTGGGGGTCTTTTTAATCCTATTAGGGACTGCAGCGCTTATTTTCTCGCTCAAATATGTAAACTATATATTTACAGTAAATGAGGATATATTGAAATTTCTTGGTTTAAATATCCTACTGATATGTATAGCAGTAGCAGTGGGGTTCTTCATTTATAGTGGTTCAAAATTTGCTCCCTATGCCGATTTGGAAGATGAGGTAAATATCCCAGAGCAATTAGCACAAAAACTCAGATTACGCCAGTCTGAAGAGCAGTCGGGAAAAAACATAAAAATTATTATCGGTGTCATGCTTTGTATCATCGCACCACTACTCTTAATTAGTGGAGCCTACATAGGGGGAGAGAAATCTGTTGGCATTGGTCTGCCATTGATGCTCATCGTTATTGGAATAGCAGTCTATTTGTTTATTACAGCAGGGAGTATCTCCCAAGCAGTTGAGATGCTATTTCGAACAACAAGCTATGAATCCGAAAAGAAAAAATCCGAAAAAGTAATTGGCGCAGTTGCGGTAATTTGGTGGCCCCTTACGCTTCTTTTGTTCTTTGGTTGGAGTTTTACTACAAACAACTGGGGAAACAGCTGGATTATTTGGCCGGTAGCAGGGATTGGATTTGGAGCATTTTCGGCACTAACATCAATTATAATGGACGAGTAATTATAGGAGATTACTCATCCTTTTTCTTTTTATATTCAGTAACCCCATACGTACATAACATCTAAAATTGGTTCTAAGCTATAGCCAGTAGCTGTTAATGTGTATTCAACACGTGGGGGAATCTGTTTGAAAACAGTCCGGATCAGGAGACCATTCAAAAGCTTTAAAACATATGAGTGATCTTGTAAGTAATACAAAAAGTTGCCTACTTGTTGTTGGTTTAGAGGCGTTATTACTAAATTCGAAAGGTGAGAGCAAAATAAGTTATGCAGACTATGCAATTGCCATGAATAGATGAGGCCGTGAGTGGTAAGCATATCCTTCAGCGCATAACAGTCGTTTCAGAATAAATAGAATAAATATGATGAAAAAATAGAAGTAGCAGATGATGTTACTCCTATTTTTTTGGGCTCAAAAAAGGGGATAGCAAGAGCAACACATAAATTGTCAATACATTTGTTATATGCAAAATAGCAATGGATGTTATATAGTTTAGGTGGGAGGAATGCATATGATATTAAATCAAAGGATGCGAATTCTACTTGAAGAACTAATCTATTCCGAAAAAATACCACTTGGGTTGATGGCACATCGCCATGGTGTGAGCAGACAAACAATCTATGAGGATATTGGGAATATAAATTTTTGGCTACAAAAACAGATGGATGGGAAAATCACGATCAAAGATGGGAAAATGCTACTTGAATCAGCTGATGTAAAACAGCTTGCACATATGATTTATGCCGAAGGTGTAGCATTTGATTATTTTGACAAAAAAGCACGGCGTTGCTTGATTCTCTCATACATACTTAGGAATCCTAAAACGAGGATAGCAGAAATAAATGCCAAAATTCCTGTGAGTAAATCAACGATTGTAACAGATATCAAAGCACTTAAAAGTTTTTTTACAGAAGAGGGTTTAATTTTAGACTACAAGGAGAAGTCATATGTTTTTATTGGTGAAGAACAGAAAATTCGCCAAACGCTCATCAATTTTTTTATCCCACAGATACAGTATTTTAGTGCACTCATTCCAGTTGGAAAATACCTCGCTTTTTTACAACAGACTCAAAGTCTTAAAAGAATATCGAAGATGAGCTTGGATATTCTTGCGCTTGCACTCTATATTATGGAAATTCGCCAAATCGGAGGGTTTTTCATAGCAGATCAAGAAGTGGAAAAGATGAGCATATGTGAGGAGGCAATCGTAAAAGATATCGCAGATTTTATGGGCGTACACATTTTTTCTATCGGAGAGGGGCGATACGTAAACGAACTAGTACATTGTTTTGCACGCTTTCCAACAACTGCTCTAAAAGAGAGCAAAATCAAAAAGATGAGTAATCAAATAACACAGCAACTCAAACTATTGAATCTACCAAGTCATGATATTAGTGGGTTGATATATGGTCATGTGCAGTCAATGTACTACCGTGTACAACTTGGTCTCTGCTTGAAGAATACAACACTTACAAGTATCAAGACAAAATATGGGTTTTTCTATTTCTGTTTCCAGAATATACTTCAACAGATATTACCAAATACAGTACCCCTAGAAATTATCAACCACGAGGCAAGTTATTTGGGTATTCTCATGCAAACGCAAGTACCAGAAAAAGCGCTCATGCGTGCATTAATCGTATGTTATCAGGGAATTAGTGTTTCCATATTACTACGCCAGCAAATTGAACAATCGGGGATGCCAATTGAAATTATCGGACAGACGAGCGCTGAACTTGTTGAAACTTTCCCCCCAACAGATATCATTATCTCAACAACAAAATTAGAAATAAACCACCCTAATATTATCTATGTACAGCCAATTTTAGGTGAACTAGACTATAAAAAAATTATGAGAGCACTTGCGGTCGAACAAGTCCAAATACAAGAGCAAAATAAACTGTATCAGATTGTTAGAAAACATGTCAGTGCAAAACAATTGAGAGCAATCATGAAAGACTACCAATATCATACGGAAGTAGGCAGTCTATTAACGATTCGAGAAAGAAGGGAAATTATGTTAGACGAGTTACTAACAGAGCAATTTATTTGCTACGAGTCGCAAGTATCATCATGGGAAGAAGCAATTTTAAAAGTTGCAGAACCTTTGCAAAATCGTGGGTATATTGAATCAAGCTATACAGAAAAAATCATTGAAAATGTCAAAACACAAGGTGAGTACATTGCTCTGCGACCAGGTTTTGCCCTCCCCCATGCACGACCTGAAGATGGTGTCCATAAAATTGGGATGAGTTTTTTACGATTAGAAACGCCGGTTTTTTTAAATAATAATCCCCAAAAACCAATTTCAATATTTGTGATGCTTGCAGCAGTGGATGCACAAAAACATTTAATGGCATTATCAGAACTTGTAGACTTTATTGCTGAGGATGAGGCATTTGAGCAGATGCTTGCAACCAAAAATGCTAAAGAGCTACGTGCACTAATTCAAAAATAAATGAGGAGGTCGAAAATATGTTGAAAATTATTACAGTCTGTGGCAATGGAATTGGGAGTAGTTTGATGTTACGACTCAAAGTCGAAGAAATTTGTGCGGAGAACGGAATTGCTGTAGATGTGGAATCATGTGATTTCAATTCGGTACTCTCAAAACAGCCCGACTTGATTATAACTGTGGCAGAACTTGCAAAACAGCTACCAGCAGGGCAACCAGTAGCCGTTGTACGCAGTTATATTAATAAGAAAAAAATTCAAGAAGATGCCCTTGAAAAAATCCGCGAGATGGCGGGAGTATAGAAAAAGGAGTGAATGAGTATGAATATATTAAAAGAAATATTGAGTTTTATAACAGATGTTCTAAGCCAACCAGCAATTCTTCTAGGAATTGTCTCATGTGTTGGACTCGTAGCAATGAAAGAAAAATGGTATAAGGTTCTAACTGGAACACTCGGACCAATACTTGGATATTTGATGCTAGGTGCCGGTGCCGATTTTATCGTTGCCAATTTGAATCCTTTAGGTGAAATGATCCAAGCAGGATTCAATATAACGGGTGTTGTACCAAATAATGAGGCAATCACAGCTGTTGCCCAGAATATTCTAGGTGTGGAAACAATGTCGATTCTAGCCGCAGGGCTGGTTTTCAACTTAGTGATTGCACGCTTTACGAAATATAAATATGTCTTTTTAACAGGACATCACAGTTTTTTCATGGCATGCCTTTTATCGGCTGTTCTTGGAGCAATTGGGTTTTCGGGAGTTAGCCTCATACTAGTTGGTGGCTTCATTCTTGGAGCATGGAGTTCAATTTCTCCAGCCATTGGGCAAAACTTCACGCTCAAAGTAACAGATGGTGATGATGTTGCAATGGGACATTTTGGGAGTATTGGCTATTATATCTCAGCACTTGTTGGGAAGTATGTTGGGAATCCGGATGATAGTACTGAAAAACTTGAAATACCAGAACAGTGGGGGTTTTTAAGAAATACAACGATCTCAACTGGACTTACCATGATTGTATTTTACCTCATTGCAGCAATTGCAGCAGGACCAACCTTTGTGTCAACCTTATCTAATGGCATGAATCCTTATTTATTTGCCATCATGACTGGTTTAAAATTTGCTGTTGGTGTAACAATTGTGTACTCGGGCGTGCGGATGATCTTGAGTGATCTTATTCCAGCATTCCAAGGAATTGGGACAAAAATAATTCCCAATGCAGTACCTGCAGTTGATTGTGCCGTATTCTTTACATATGCGCAAACAGCAGTTATCATTGGATTTATCTCAAGTTTTATTGGAGGACTTATCGGGATGTTCGCACTAGGACTTGTCGGGGGTGTGCTTATTATTCCAGGTCTTGTACCGCACTTTTTCTGTGGTGCAACAGCAGGAATTTATGGAAATGCAACAGGAGGAAAACGTGGTGCGATTATCGGTTCATTTGTAAATGGCTTATTACTTGCCTTCCTACCAGCACTGCTGCTCCCAGTTCTTGGGAGTCTTGGTTTTGCAAATGCAACATTTGGTGATACTGATTTTGGCGTGCTAGGAATTATATTTGGAAATATTGGAAATATATTTGGCAGTACTGGTATTTATGCAGCTTGTTTTATATTACTACTCGTACTCATCGTACCTAACTTCCTTAAAACAAAATCTGCAGTAATAAATAATGATTTGACACCTTATGAATAGAAAGGAATGATTTTTTATGAAAAAAATGAAAATATATGCTGATGGAGCAGTCCTCGAGGAAATGGTTGAGGCCTATAAAAGTGGAGCAGTGAGTGGATTTACAACAAATCCAACTTTAATGAAACGTGCAGGCGTTGCAAGTTATGCAAACTTTGCCAAAGAAGTGCTCAAAACAATCTCTGATTTACCAATCTCTTTTGAAGTTTTTGCCGATACGCTTGTAGAAATGGAAGCAGAAGCAATCGAAATTGCAACATGGGGTGAGAATGTTTATATTAAAATCCCAATTATGACAACAACAGGAGAAACAACAATCCCGCTTATTCGCAAATTATCAGCCAAAGGACTCAAACTAAATATTACGGCAATCATGACGGGCGAGCAAGTGGAACAAACGGTTGAATCCCTTAGTCTTGGGACACAGAATATCGTCTCGGTTTTTGCAGGACGCATTGCTGATTCTGGTCGTGACCCGATTCCTTATATGGTTGCTGCAAAAAAATGCTGTGCTCAAAAAGCGGGCACAGAATTACTTTGGGCAAGTCCACGTGAAGTCTTAAATATCTTTCAAGCAGCAGAACTTGGTGTAGATATTATCACCTGTACTCCAGAGATAATCGCTAAGTATCAGGCTGCGGGAAAAGACTTAGAGCAGATTTCACTTGAGACTGTTCAAATGTTTTACCGTGATAGCCAAGCGTTAGGTTATACCGTTTTTGAATAAAGAGAAGAGTTTAAATTAGAAATAGAGCAGGACATCGAAATAACAATGTCCTGCTTTTTCTATACTCTGATTGGGTAGACAAATAAGCTATTTTAAAAAATTAGAGGAATCAAAAATCACCTGTCAAAAAGTTTACATCTGCTCGTAGATAATTTTTTTGAATGCACTAAAATCACGCGCTTTGGTAATTTTTTCAATCATCTGTTTATCATCAAAAATAGAAACAAGCCCCTCATACAAAGAACTAAACATACTCTTATCTAGATTATTGATTGCAATGAGGAGGACAATTGCAATTGATCCCTCATCCCAATTGATCCCACTTGGATTGATGAGGAGTGCAATGGATGTTCGCGGAGCATCCATATAAATAGAATGTGGAATCGCAATTTGGCCAAATTTTGTTGTTGCTGCATATTCACGTGCACAAACATTGGCAACAAAGTTCTCGCCAACAATTCCGAGTTGCTCCATTTTCCCACCAACTTCGTGGATGAGCTGATATTTATCAGCAAATACGACATCACGGTAGAATAATTCAGCCGAAAAATAGCATTCAAAATAATCAACGAGTGCTTTTTTTTTGGACTTTGAACGTGCCTCCTCCATTTTTTGGTAGAGCTCCCTTTTTTGCTTTGAAAAATTAAATGGAGAAAGTAAAAACACATCATAGTAAATAGTAGGTGGAACATCAATTGTTGATATCAGTAAGTCAGCATCTAGCGACTCCATTTGTTTGAGCTGAGAAATAATTTTAATAATAGTCATATCATTATTGAAATTGAGCAAGAGCTCATTATAAATTTTGGTCTCTAATCCCATATAATCAGGGCAGAGCAAAATACATTTTAATTTTGTTCTATTCACTTTTTGTCGTTCGATTTCAGTGCCCACATGAAGCGCTAAAAAAGCAATCTCATCTTCATTGATAACAGCTTGGTAATTTTGAGAAAGTTTTATGGAAATAAAAATAGCAATTTCATAGATAATTGGGCATTCTGAACGTATCGTATGTAAAAGCGGGTTTTTATACAGTTTCCCCGACGTAATACGGAGCAGGAGATTATCAAGGTGGAGTGCAAAAGGGAGCATAAAGCTATCAGTATTAAAATTAAGGGCATACATTGAGAAAATTGCATGTACAATATCCTCAGCCATTTCAAAAATACCAGGGCGGATAATCTGCTTTAGTTTTTGGGCATTACTCGCAAGATGATAATTTGTATTTGTTTTGAGTAAAAGCGAAATACCCGAAATTTCAAATGCATTGAGCTTCAGTGAAAATTGTTGCTCAATAGCATGGCAAAGCTGTGCAATAAGTTGTGATTCATGGGCATGTTCAATTTTGATAGGCTCTTGCTCATTGAGGTGCTTATCATTTTGCACACGTTCAATAAGAATAAGAAAATGCAATAAAATATGCATAAAAGAGAAATCATTGAGATAATAGTTTGAACTGTTAAAAAGCCGTTTAATAATTTTCTCTAAAGCAATAATAGTATGCTTGTCAAAAGAGCGTTCAAGGACTGCAAGGTCAATAAAGTTATAGCTTGTCTCAGCAAAGATAATAGCCGATGTTAACCGTCTTTTATTTTGTTCACTCCCCCTAAGAAAGAGCATATTATGCTGTGTGATGATAGAAATATTGTATTGGGAAAAAGTTTTATTCATTGTAACAAGTTCAGCTTTGAGGGTGGAGTAGCTGATAAAAAGTTGCTCGCAGAGATCAAAAACAGAGAGCTTTTCATGGTGTATCAGCATTTTTTTAATAATATAATGGACGCGCTCAAGATATGTTTGAGGGAGTGTTGCAAAAGATACATCAAGGAGGGGAATTGCAAGTGCCCGAACAACTCTGTAACCACGGTTGGATGATAAAATAACAGTTTGTTGCGTATTTAGGAGCTTGACATAGCTTTTAACCGTACGCAGGGAGAGCATAAGATCGGCCGCTAGCTGCTTTGCATATACGGCATCTTCTTGTTTTAAAAGATAACGTAAGAGCAAAATATGTTTTTCATTCATTTTGTCTCCTCCTAATAATAATAGTATCACGGGAACAATATTCAAATAGATATAGCTATAGTATACGCTAACTCTAAAAAAAAGGGGGTGAGATATTTGCACCAGGCAGTGCAGAAGTTCGGTTGAAAAAAAAAGTAGATTGGCCGATAATGGAGCTAGAAAGGACGTGTTAACATGGAAAAAATACGAATGTTACTTTGTTGTGGTGCAGGAATGTCAAGTGGATTTTTAGCACAGAAGGCACGAAAAGTAGCCAAAAAAAGAGGAATTGATGCAAGCATCGAGGCAAGAAGCGAAAGTGAGGCAGCACAGTATTTTTCAAGTATTGATGTATTGCTACTTGGACCACATTATGGCCATCTGCAAGCAGAACTTGCTAAAGATGGAGCGCCATATGGTGTGCGAGTCCTTGTAATCCCCCAAGAAATTTATGGGATGCTCGATGGCGATAAGTTACTTGATTTAGCTCTTTCTTCAATTTCAGAATAAAATTTTTTAGAGGAGGTTACAAGCGATGAAAAAATTTATGGCATGGCTAAGTGAAGTCTTCGCACCTAAAATGCGCGAAATTACGGGGAAACCGTGGATTGCTGCAATTTCGAGTGCGATGCAAAAAATAATCCCTTTCATCCTAACAGGATCGATTATCTTTTTCTATAATGTTATCCGCTCTTATGTACCTTGGTTACCAGATCTTGGGAAAATTGCCGATTACTCATTTGGATTGATTGGCTTAATTATTGCTTTTATGATGACAAACCAAGTGATGGAGAAGCTCAAACACCCAGGGTATACAATTACTGCAAGTCTTGTTGCTATTAGTGTTTTTATGACTTTTATCAGCCCCCAATTTATTGATGGTAATATGGTAGTTGAATTTGGTCGCTTTGGTCCAACGGGGATACTTGTTGGAATGATTGCAGGCCTCTGTGTCGCAGTAATCTTCAATTTTTATGGGAATTTACGGCTATTAAGAGATAGCAATATGCCCGATTTTGTGATTGAATGGGTCAATAATATTGTACCAATTTTAATATGCTTAGGTCTTGCAACAACTGTCGTATTCTACTTTAATGTCGACATCTTTGCAGTTATACTCTGGCTATTTTCACCCTTGCAATCATTTGGACAAACACTTCCAGGCTTTATCTTAATCTGTTTTATCCCAGCATTTTTCTATAGTATGGGAATTTCAAGTTGGCTTTTTGGAGCGGTGACAACCCCAATTTTCTTAGCAGGAATTGCCGGCAACATTGCAGCAGTTCAAGCAGGATTACCACCTACTAATATTGTAACATCAGAAACAGTTTTTGTCACAGCCCTGATTACAATGGGGGGAATGGGTGCAACACTTGCACTCAATGTGATGATGCTCTTTTCAAAATCACGCAATATGCAAACAATTGGTCGGATATGTATTGGACCATCCCTCTTTAATATTAATGAGCCGGTGATGTTTAGTGGACCAGTTGTTATGAATCCACTCTTGATGTTACCGATGTGGATTAATGCAATTGTTGGGCCAATTGTCATCTGGTTTGTCATGAGAGCAGGATTGCTTAATATTCCAGCACAATTGCTACAAGTAGGACAAATCCCAGCACCGATTACAAGTGTACTCGTAACAGGAGACTGGCGTGCTGTTCCAGTTTATATCATTTTATTTGCTATTTATTACTTCACATGGTATCCATTTTTTAAAGTATATGAAAAAGAATGTTTAGAAAAAGAAGCAGACTTACTAGAAAAAAATGCAAATGCATAAAAGAGAGGGGGGGAATGGCTTATGGAAACAACTGAAGAAAATGAGCTCATCCCAATAGCACTTCAAATTATTCTACATGCTGGTGATGCGCGGATAAAAGCGGATGATGCACTAGAAATGGCGAAAAGACAGGAATTTAGTGCGGCATATGAGGGCTTAAGTGAAGCCCGTTTAGATATTATACATGCCCACCAAGCACAAACAAGTATTATCCAATATGTGGCACAAGGAATTGTCTACGAGCCCTGTTTACTTTTCACACATGCACAAGATACCTTGATGACAATTGCAAGTGAAGTCCGCTTTGCGAAGCAACTGGTCTCATTTTATGAGTTGATTGTACAAGAATCGCTATCAAAAAAAAATAATTAGAAAAAGGAGATATCACAATGAAAAAACGCGAAAAAGGATTTCCAACAGATTTTTTATGGGGGGGTGCAATTGCTGCCTGCCAAGCTGAGGGGGCCCACAGGGTAGATGGCCGTGGTCTTTCAACATCCGATATCCACATATACGACCCACAAGTAAACCGTGCAGGGATTGAAAAAGAAGGAGGAGGGACACTTGCTGCAATAAACCTTGCTGCAAGTGATATAACTTCCTACTACCCCAAGCGAGAGGGAATTGATTTCTATCATACATATAAAGAGGATCTTGCACTTTTACAAGAACTCGGGCTCAAAACATTCCGAACAAGTATTTCCTGGTCACGTATTTTTCCAAAAGGGGATGAAAGTGAACCAAATGAAGAGGGCTTAGTCTTTTATGATAAACTCATTTCTGAGATTATTGCCCGTGGAATGGAGCCGATTATTACGATGGCACACTATGATATTCCTCTGCATCTTGTACAGGAATATGGTGGCTTCGGCGATCGAAAATGCATTGATTTTTTTGTACAATATGCCGAAGTCTTACTTAAGCGCTATTGTGGACAAGTGAAATACTGGATTGTCTTTAATCAGGTCAACTTAGTACCCGTTGTGCAATTTGGATCACTTGGGATTTATGATGATCAATCAGATAATATGGAACAATTGATGTATCGGGCAGTCCATAACCAATTTATTGCAGCAGCTTTAACCAAAAAACTAGGGGCAGAAATTGATCCCGCAGCTCAAATTGGAACGATGCTCGCAGACTGTACTTTCTATCCAGCAACATGTCGACCTGAGGATGTTGTCCTGACGATGCAACGTAATCGAATGCAATATTTTTTCGGTGATGTGCAATTAAGAGGACACTACCCTGGGTATGCGCTCAAATACTTTGAGGATAATAATATTGATATTATTTGTGCTAGTGGCGATGAGGAATTACTTAAAGAAAATACGATGGACTTCCTGGCAGTAAGTTACTATGCGAGCAAAATAATTGATGCCCAGAAAAATACAATGGACCCAGATGGAAGCGAACAGAATCCCTTTCTCAAGCCAACACCATGGGATTGGCGGATTGACCCACTCGGGTTCTATAATTGTTTATCACAATATTGGGATCGGTATCAAGTACCACTCATAATTGGTGAAAATGGGCTAGGAGCAATCGATGTAGTGGAAGATAATGGCGAAATTTATGATGATTACCGCATCGACTATTATCGCAAACATATTGAGATGATGGAGCGCTGCATTGAAGAAGGCGTTGAAATCATTGCTTATTGTGCTTGGGCACCAATTGATATTGTGAGTTCTTCCTCAGCAGAGATGAGCAAGCGTTATGGATTTATCTATGTGGATATGGATGATAATGGGAATGGAAGCCACAAACGCTCGAAAAAAGAATCATTTGCTTGGTACCAACAAGTTATCAAAACAAATGGTGAAAAACGCTAATCATATAAAAATCCACGATCAAGCTATTTAAATATAGGGAGAGGGGATGTTTAGGAGGAAATCGACATTACAAATAAATGGGCAAAAGGAGCATATACGCTATATGCTCCTTTTTTGTTACAATAATTTCATGCAGCAATTGACAATATCTTGATAAATAGCGCCACTTTTGATAAGATAAGAGATGATATAAAAAGCGTAACTGCTTAAAAAAATGAATAGAATAGGATAGGGGATAAAACGATGAGTACCAATTTAAACACAAGTCTCTTTCATGCAGCAGATAATCTGCGCAGTAAGATGGACGCATCAGAATATAAAAATTATTTACTGGGGTTAATATTTTATAAATACCTCTCGGACAAGCTATTGGAAACAGTTGTTGAACTCACAGGATTTCACGAAGCACAATATGAAACGCAGGATGCCCAACTGGCATTGTATCAGGAGTTACTTGCAAACAAGGAAGAATGTGATGATTTTCTGGCAACACTTATCGATACATTGGGTTACGATATTGCACCAGAACATCTTTTTCATACACTTGCAAGCCAATCAGAACAAAATATTTTTCAATTAAGTGATCTAAGCCGTGCGTTCACCTATCTTTCAACAACGTATAAGCGTTTTCGCGGGCTATTTGATGATGTCGATTTGACATCAAATAAACTTGGGAGGGATGAGCAACAGCGAAATTTGACAGTAACCGAAGTCCTCAAAAAACTCCACGGGATCAATGTGACCAGCCATGATGGGGATGTTATTGGTGATGCGTATGAG
>BHER01000020.1 GCA_003864555.1 Erysipelotrichaceae bacterium
GCATCAAATTAAGCTGTTGTAAATAATATCAAAAAAGGAATAAATAGCGTCATAATGAAGAAAAGATGCCCTCGCATATAGTGGCATCTTTTCTAATTTTTATCTTCAATTGGAGTGATTTTATGGATATAGAGCATCTCAAAAATTAAATCGAAGAAATAGAGTAAGGTATATTTAGACTCGCGACTGAATTCTTTAAAAGTGATGGCAGATTCAAAGTTATTCCCAAGTGAAAGTACATGGGGGATGATTTTTGCAAGGGTAGAGGATTTGCGATTTGTTATAAGCGTGATGTGCGAGGACCCAATTTGACTTTTGAAATAAATGAGCTCACGGGCCTCACCACTATTGGAGATGAAGATAATAAAATCATTTTCCGAAATCGTAGATAAGAGTAATTTTTGTGTCTCCATATTAGACTCAAATACAAATTTACCAGGCTCTTTTTTATTTGCTTTTTGCATGAAATCAATAGCAGAAATTTGGCTTTGACCTGCTGCAAAAAGATAAACATTTTTACTATGCTTAATATTTAGGATGAATGTGCTGATAAGTTCCTGATTTTGATAGAGATAGTCATTAACAATTTGAAATGATTTCATGTAAGTGTAGAAAGGCTGCTCCTGTTGTTGGTTTAAGTCAGTGAGAAAAACTTTATAAGATGCATAACCAAAATAGTGGATATACTTCATAATTGCGCTGTTGGAACAATAAGCAAGTTCAGAGAGTTCTCTAATTTTAAGCGTAAAAGGCTGTTTTTTACGGATCACATCTGAGATAAGTTTGTTCGTATCAGTGAGCGTAGGATAGTTATGGTTGATTTTTTCCCGTAGTGCATTCATTGAAAAATTGCTCCCTTCGTGTAATTTTACACACATTATTGTATCACATTGAATTTTTTTTTACAAGATGATACAATATAGTTATCCTATAGGAATATCAAAATAAAGCGATTACAAAAAATGAAGACGTAAGTAAGTATAGCAAATAAATGAAGGAGAGAAAAGTATGAAAATTGTAGCAATTACATCTTGTCCAACCGGAGTTGCCCATACCTATATGGCGGCAACAAAATTAGAATTAGCCGCCAAAAAGCTTGGCTATGAGATCAAAGTGGAAAAGCAGGGTGCACGTGGAATAGAAGATAAGTTAACAAAAGTGGATATTGAAAATGCCGATATTGTCATTTTTGCAGTTGAAACAAATGTTCAGGAAATGGAACGATTTGATGGTGTAGATGTCTACCGTTGCCCAGTTGTAGCACCAATTAAAAATGCGGAGGCAGTATTTGAAAAGGCATTGCAAAGTCGTGGAAGTAAGCGGGAAAATAGTAAGCCCTCACTTAAAACCCATATCCTAACGGGGGTATCATATATGATACCAATTGTTATTGCAGCATCGGTTATCATGGGGATAGCACGTATTGGAGGCATGGCATTTGGTATCACGGATATCTGGGATATAGCGCATAAAGGTAATGGTCTTGTTGGATTTTTCTATACATTAGATGGACTTGGAGGAACTGCTCTAGGATTAATGCTCCCAGTATTTGCAGGGTTCATTTCATATTCGATTGCAGGTAAACAAGGACTTGCAGCCGGATTTGCCGGCGGAATGCTTGCCAAAAATATCGAATCAGGGTTCTTTGGTGCACTTGCAGCCGGACTAATTGCGGGGTATATTACGGCATATCTTGCGAAAAATATTAACTTTAAGGGCGCATTAGCATCTCTAGGAACTGTATTTTTGATCCCAGTAGGATCGGTGCTAATAACAATGTTACTTATTCAATATGTAGTAGGGGTGCCTTTTACATGGTTAAATCAGTGGCTTATTACAAGTCTTGTTGGACTAGATCAAGGCTCAGCAATTATTATGGCATTAGTCGTCGGCGCAATGGTTGGATTTGATTTAGGTGGTCCAGTCAATAAAGCAGCTGTTGTAACAGCGATGGGACTATTAGAGTCGGGTGTCTATGGGCCAAATACTGCTGCTCAAGTTGCAATTATTATACCAGCACTTGGTTATGGCGTTGCAGCTATTATCAAAGGGAAAAATTGGAGCGATTCATTTAAAAATGCCGGGAGTGCATCATTTATCATGGGACTTGTTGGTGTAAGTGAAGGCGCAATCCCTTTTACACTTGCTAATCCAAAAATATTAGTACCATTTAATATGATTGGCTGTGGTGTGGGTGCAATGATAGCTGTTATGTTTGGTGCAGTAAATAGTATCCCAATTTCAGGTATCTATGGGTGGTTTCTCGTCGAAAGATGGTATGTTTACGTATTTGCTATTTTAGTTGGGACAGCAATTGTCGCAACAGGGGCGATTATAAGTGAAAAGTCTTTTAAAAAAGAAAGCGAAGGAAACGTGATATAATATGAAAAAATATGTTGTAGCCCATACACATTGGGATAGAGAATGGTATTTTACAACAAGTGATTCCCTCGTATTACTCGACCAAGTGATGACTGATGTGATAACGCAACTACAGAAAGATGAAGGGGAGCAATTTTGTTTAGATGGGCAAATCTCAATTATCGATGATTATCTGACACTCCATCCAAACAAGCTCAAAGAACTGCAAACACTTGTCGAAAATGGGCAATTAGAAGTTGGACCATGGTATACGCAAACGGATACATTTTATCCGGGTGGAGAAGCAATTGTGCAAAATTTGTATTATGGAATAAAGCGGACAAAAGAGTTATTTAAAACATATATGAATATTCTCTACCTCCCTGATACATTTGGATTTACACACCAAATGCCGATGATAGCACAGTCATTTGGCATTCAGGATGCCATCGTTTGGCGTGGGGTTGACTTTGCCGAAATGGGAATTGAACCCTACTTCATCTGGAGAGGACAAGATGGCTCCAAAGTTCGGGTGGCGACTGTGCATGGAGGCTATGGAGCATTCAAAAAAGCGAATGCTTCCCAGCTTTTTCAAGAAAAAAAACTTACACCACTGCTTGCAGAAATTATGGAGAAAACAGCACAGAAAACCCTGCTCCTACCTGTGGGAAATGATCAACATAATATTGACCCAAAGCTCAAGCAAACAATCAAATCTTTGGGGGAAACCTATATTCAGTCAACCTATCAGGCATATTTTAAAACCTTTGATGCTAGCATCGCACCTGTATATCAAGGTGAATTACGCGGAGTACGGTACACGCGTGTCCATCGAACAAGCGGTGGCGTGCGGATGGATGTAAAACAAAGTGCGTATATTGCGGAGCAACAACTCACATATACCAACCAGCCACTACATGCGTTGGCATGGCAGTATGGACTGAGGGTATCCTCAGAAGTCATCTGGAAGGCATGGAAAAATCTATTTGAAAGCTATGCCCACGATAGCATTGTTGGTTGTGTGAGTGATGCCGTTGCCAATGATATTTTGACACGGAATAAACAGGCACTTGAACTCGGGAAAGCACAAGAAAATATGATTAAAAAGCTAATTGCAATACAGGAGCAGGGGGGGCAAGATGATATTTTTGTCTACAATTTAGAATTGAATGCTTTTTCTGGATACAAGACAATAGAAGTTATTAGTTATGATGAACATATTACACTCGTAGGTGCAAAATCAGCAGCAGTAATTGAAACACAAAAAATGAGTGGGTACCCAAATGCTCTTGTTGAAAAACCAGAGGGAGATTACTATGAACAAGAGGCGGACTATTTTATCCATACAGTTGCAGTTGAACTAGAAATCCCCGCACTTAGTTTTCAGAAAATAAGAAGTGAAAAAAGCCAGCCTCCGCTTATTATTAGTAGTGGAGCGGAAATTAGAAATCGCGGATACCACTTTTATATTGAGGGCAATAGTGTCCATCTCACAACCAAAGAGCGGACATATGAGGATATTATCAGTATTATTGATGATGGAAATGCTGGGGATACATATGATTTTTCGCCAATAAGAAAAAAAGGAATTGAGCTGAAGTTAAAAAAATATAATGTGAAATCAATCGGGAATAGCCAGCGGCTATTTTTGCAATATGATGCCAATCTACCCTACACCCTTGAGCAACGGTACGAAGAGAAATGCACAACAAGACTTACTGTTGACATACTAATTCAATTATCCGGGGAAGAGGCACCACATATTAAAATCACGACAAAAAATACAGTTTTAAATCACCGCCTGCGGGTGGGATTCAAAACGATCACAAGTGATATGAGCATAGCATCGATGCCCTATGGCTATATAAAAAGACCAATTCTTGCAGAGGATAAAATTCCACCATGGGAGCAGATATTTGTAGAAAAGCCAATTGATATCCACCCCAATAGTGGGGTTGTTGGTGTTGTATCCAAGTCCCCAAGCCTATTTATTGTCAATAAGACGCTTAAGGAATATCAGGTTGTTGGAGACTATATCTATCTGACATTATTTAGTACAACAGATGAACTAGGGAAGCCAAATCTTGCATACCGTCCAGGGCGTGCAAGTGGAGATACTACTAAAAAAGGCCATATCCGAATAAAAACACCCATGGCACAGTGTCTCAAGACATTCAGTTTTGAATGTTTACTATTAGAAACCGATACAATTGAACAAGCTCTGCTTGCCCATGGGCGTTATATCCATCCAGCAGTATTTTATCAAAACCAGCGGATTAATTTATTCTATGAGCGTATTGATAATAAAATAGATGTAGTTAAAAGATCACTTATCGGGAGGAATCCTACTCCTACATTATCGGTAGATGTACCATATATCGCAACAATTTATCCATCACTTTCAACTAATACCCCAAATATTCGAATATATCTACTCAAAAACCTCGAAAATAGCACGAAGCTTGCGTATGACTATGAAATTTGTAATCTTTTAGAAGAAAAAATTTCAGTGCAGAGGCTTGAAAAATACAAACTCTATGTTTTAAAACCGAAGCAGAAAAAATGAGTGAAGGAGAAAAAAAATGAAAATAAAAGCAATTATATTTGATGTTAATGTAAAAACAAAAGCGGACCTTTTTGTTTATATTGCGAAAGAATTTAGTAACTTAGGTGTGGTGAGTGATGAACATATTTACCTAAAATCACTAATTACCCGGGAAGCGGAATATTCAACTGGGCTTACGGATGGAATTGCAATTCCTCATGGGAAATCACCTACCGTGCTTGAGCATGAAGTCCTTTTCATAAAGCTTCGCACACCAATGGACTATGGGACATTAGATGATTCTAAAGTACAATATGTTTTCGCATTAGCAATTGCCCAAATGGAGAATAACCATTTAGATATGCTCATGGAATTATCTGTCAAACTTATGCATAGTGAAAATATTGAACGATTGGAGCAAGCACAAAATGCCGAAGATATCGCCGCAATATTTGCGTAAAGTTGGATTATATGCTCTAGGAATTTCACTATTATCTTTAGGGATTTCTTGTATTGTCCTCAGTAATCTAGGTGCAGGACCATGGGATTTATTGACCATCTCCCTCCAGAAGATAACTGGTTTATCAATCGGGAGATGGCAAATTATTCTAAACGTTTTCATGATTATTATCACGGCAGCTATGACAAAAAAAATAAACTATATCTGTCTAGTACCGGGGATAGCACAAGGGATATTCATTGATTTTTATATCCAACACCTGCCAAGTGGCATGCCACCACTTATTTTATTGATGATTGGAATTATCCTGAGTGCACTGGGGATTGTTATCTACATAAACCAAGGATTTTCAGGGAATGCAATCGATAATTTTACATATCGTCTCCACGAGCAGTACGGAATTTCCCTCAATCGGAGTAAAATTATAACCGACTGCATCCCCTTGACAGTACTTGTGCTATTCTTTTTCAAAAACCTCACATTTTTTACTTTTTTTGTCTACTTAAGTGTCCCATTGATGATTAAATGGCTGACACCGATTGCAGAAAAATGCAAACTAATAGATACAAATAAATAAGAAAACTAGCCTGAAACCAGGAAGATATACTGGTGTTAGGCTAGTTTTTTCATGATAATCAGATCTTGCACATTTCGTGGTAAAAGGTTTGTATATCTTTAAGAAAACGTATTCTTTATAATAAAAGTATCAAAAAGAAAGTGAGGTGAGCTATTTGTTATTTTCAGCAAAAATGGTGTATTTAGATTTAGCAATAGAGGATAAAGATGCAGTGATGCACTATATTGCAGAGCAGGCAACAATACTTGGTGTTACAACAGATGAAATTGGAGTGTATGATGCCCTTATGCGCAGAGAAGCGGAGTATTCCACTGCATTTGGAGGGCTATTTGCAATTCCACATGCCAAGACGGAAAAAATTAGTGATGCACGATTATTATTTATTCGGCTAAAAGAACCGATCGCTTGGGAATCACCAGATGATTTTGAAGTCCAAGCGATGTTCGTAATTCTCGTACCAGAAGTAGAGGCGAGCACGAAGCATTTAGAAATTCTTGCACAAGTTGCCGTCCTACTTCTGGATGATGATTTTAAAAAAGCAGCATTAGAACTAGATGCAAAAGCGATAGTAGACTATATTCAAATGAAAGTAGGAGGAGATTTACAATGAAATTAGTAGGAGTTACTTCCTGTATTGCAGGACTTGCACATACGCCAATGGCGGCAAGAGCATTGGAAAATGCTGGGGGAAAATTAGGGTATACTGTCAATATCGAACAACAGGGTGCCATGGGCACAATCGATGAGTTAACATTAGCACAAATTACAGCAGCTGATATCGTTTTAATTGCCTCAGATCGCACAATCGAGGGTGAAGATCGGTTCGATGGTAAAAAAATTGTTCGCGTTAAAATCGGTCAATGTGTGAGTAGTGCGGAAGCAGTGTTAAAAAAAATTAAAGATATGATATAAAAAAAGAAAGGTTGATTAAATATGAAAAATAAAATACAGGAAGCAAGAATTCATTTAATGTCAGGAATATCTTATATTTTACCAGTCATCATCGCAGGATCCCTTGTTGTTGCGGTTGCAAAAATAACCGGGATGGCATTTGGCGTAAGTGACTTAGATTTATTTGCTGATAAAACAGGATTTTTACACTATCTCTATCTCTTACAAGGTGTGGGATGGACTGCTATTGGGATGATGAATCTGCTCCTTGGGGGCTTCATTGCATACTCAATTGCAGGAAAACCTGGACTTGCAGCAGGATTCGTTGGTGGGGCATTAGCCTCAAGCACGAATGCTGGGTTCTTAGGGGCAGTGCTTGCAGGGTTCTTTGCAGGTTGGATTACAAACCAAGTGAAAAATAAAGTGAAAATTACGGGACCTGCAGCAGGGATGTTACCACTCATTATTTTACCACTCATCACAGTTGGGTTGACTGGATTATTGATGGGGGTAATTTTGGGAGCACCCTTAGGACTAATCAATACATCGCTCATTGATTGGGTGATGTTAATGTCCGAAAATACGACAAATATGATTATTCTTGCAGCAGTTTTAGGGGCAATGATTGGATTTGACCTTGGCGGACCAGTCAATAAAGCAGCTTGGATGGCAGGGAATGCATTGTATTTAAGTGGTGTCTACTTACCGGCAATTATGATTAATATTGCGATTTGCATCCCTCCACTTGGATATGGGATTGCAACACTCATTCGCAAAAACAATTACTCGCAAACATTAAAAGAAGCAGGACTAGGCGCATTGGTTATGGGCGTTATTGGTATTACCGAGGGGGCAATTCCATTCACCCTATCCCATCCTGTAAAACTTATTCCGCTCAATGTTATTGCATGTAGTAGTGGTGCAATGCTTGCAATCGCATTAGGTGTATATGATATTATGCCACCAATTGGCGGAATGTACGGATTTTTCACAATTGGAAATGGTTGGGCATACTTAGTTGGGGGGATTGCTGGCGCATTTATTATTGCAATTGGTGCCAATATTTTATGTGATTTCACTGAAAAAACACAGAGTGCAGAACAGCAGCAAGCAGAGATTGATGAAATTGAATTAATTTTTGATTAAAAAAGGAGAATCAGCGATGAAACAAATGATGGTACATGTTATTGCACATTCACATTGGGATAAAGAGTGGTATTTTACAGCCTCACGCTCACGGCTCTATTTTGTTAAACACTTACAGGAAGTAATGGAAACATTAGAGCAAAATCCAAATTTCCCTTATTATTTAATGGATGCACAAAGCTCTCTATTTGAAGAGTATTTACGATATATGCCCGAAGATTACAAACGAATTCAAAAACTGGTAACTGCTAAAAAATTGTATGTTGGCCCGTGGTTTACACAAAGTGATCAGCTTGTAATTTCAGCAGAATCGATTGTTCGAAATCTTTTCTATGGTGTGGAGTATGCAAAAAAATTAGGACATTCAATGGAAGTGGCGTACGTTCCGGATGCTTTTGGACAAGGAGCAAATATGCCCCAAATTTATAAATCATTTGGGATAAGTAATTTTCTATTTTGGCGTGGAGTTGCCGATAACAGACTCAAACAAACAGAATTTATCTGGCAAGGGTCGGAAGGAACACAAATGCTAGCACAACAAATCCCCTTTGGCTACTATCATGGAGGTAATATCCCGGAGGAGGAGGCCGACTTGGAAGCATATATTGAGCAGACAATTGAGCCACTTGTTAAAAAAGCATCGACACGACATATCTATTTTCCGAATGGTTTTGATCAAGCCCCAATTCGAAAAAATCTTCCGGAATTGATTGCCATGCTTAATGTTGTGGATTCCCAAAATGAGTATCAAGTGAGTAATCCGGAAGCATTTTTTACAAAAATTGGGCAAGAAGTAAAAAATTTACCCGTGATTACTGGCGAGCTTACTGAGGCAAAACATAGCCGTATCCATAAAACTATTTTTTCAACACGAGCAGATTTGAAACAACAAAATAACCGCCTTGAAAATCGTCTAGCACATGTGCTTGAGCCAATTGCCACACTTTGCCACACTTTGGGGAATCGCTATCCCGAAAAAGAAATTGCAGAAATTTGGAAACTCTTATTTGATAATGCAGCACATGATAGCATTGGTGGCTGTAATAGCGATACAACAAATCGAGATATTGCAATGCGCTATAAAATTGCCACAGATTTAATCGATAATCTCCTTGAATTACAGATGCGGACGGTTGCAGAGAAAATTATCAATACAGAAGCCATTGCTTTCACCGTTTTCAATCCTTTTTGCTATAATTACAGTGGGATTATTCAGTTTGAGGGCTATCTTCCAAGTGCAGATATCATTTTTTTTACTGAGGATGGTAGCCAGTTAGAGCATGAAATCCTTGAGATTGAAGAGCAAACAGCTTATGTTTTAGCGCAAACAATTCAAATGAACCCAAGTAAACAAGAATACATACCAGATATAGTGTATTATGCTAAAATAGAAGTATCCGTACAAAATATCCCAGCACTTGGCTATCTCCAATATTATGCTAAAATTGCAGAGAAAAAAGGAGAGCCTGCAAATAAGGTGATACGAGGGGAAATGATTGAAAACAAGTCGTATAAGGTATGGCTTGAGGTTGATAACACATTGAGTATTGAGGATAAAAAAACAGGAGTCGTCTACAAAAAACAAGCACTCTTTGAAGAAAATGGTGATGCGGGAGATTCTTATAACTATTCCCCTCCAGCAGCAGATATGATAATTAATTCAACACAGGCTAAACGGACACAGACAGAAATTATACAAACTAAGCTCAAACAGACACTCAAATTTACATTAGAAATGCTAATACCTCAAACACTCAAACAAAGAGCAGAGGGGATCTGTATGAGCAACTTTAATCTTGAGGTGCGTGTTGAATTACGAGCGGAGGATGAACTTGTACGCTTTGATGTAACAACCAATAATACCGCAGATAGCCATAGGCTATGTGTAAGTTTTGATAGTGGCTTAGCAAATAGTTTCTCACTGGCGGATGATCTTTTTGGCGTAATCAGACGACCAGTTGCATTACCAGAACTAACAGTCTGGGTTGCAGAGGGGTGGGCTGAGAAGCCAATTTCGATTGAACCTTTACAGAGTTTTGTAACAACAGAAGCAAAAGCAAAAAATCTTGCACTTATGACTGGTGGTGTCCGTGAATATGAATTTGTTGGCGATGACTACAGCATAATACGGTTAACACTCTTTCGAACATTTGGTTTTATGGGACAAGAAAATTTAGCCTATCGTCCTGGGAGAGCATCAGGGGAAACAATTATTGCAACACCAGATGCACAACTCCACATGCAGTTAAAATGCTCATTTGCAACGTATTATTATGATAGCAGTTATGAGGAACAAGAAATAGCAAAACGAGCACAAGCCTATTTAAACCAACCACAAGTACAGCAAACAGCAAACTTCTTAAATGGTCGCCTTATCTATGCATCACGCCCAGAAAAACAGGTATTTGCGAAACAATATAGTGGAATACAAGGATTAGAAACAGAAGCAATTATGAGTGCTTGTAAAAAAGAAGCATATGGAGATGGAATTCTCATGCGGTTCTATAACCCCTACATAACAAAGGATGTTTCAATTCCTACGACCTTATTTGCCAAAGCACTCAAGTTAGATGAATCGACCCAAACAGCACTTAAATCAGAATTAAAGCCCCATGAATTTATTACCGTTCTTTTAAAGGAAAAGTAGAGGAGTTTGAAATGATGGATGTAACACGGCGACAACTCGAAATAATTAAGTATCTTAAAAGAAAAGATGAGGTAAGTCTGCAGAGCATTGCAACAGAATTTACTATTTCTACCCGAACAATTAGGAATGAATTGGTGCAAATAAGGCAGATATTAGCGACATATGATGCCGTGTTGATATTTGAAAAAGGCAGCGGATATCGCTGCCTTTTCAAAGTAGAAATACAGTATTTCAGCTTTATTGATACAATTGAATTACAGCTAGAACAAGTGATATTACGCAAAAATCAATTAGTAGAATTCTTGTTATTTGCAATATGCCCTCAGACGATTGATAGTCTATGTGAGCATTTTTTTGTTAGCCGTGGGACATTGAACAACGACTTAGTACGCTTAAAAAATGAACTTAAACAATATCATTTAGATATTACTAGACATGCCAATGATGGCATTGTTATTGGTGGGAGTGAAAAAGCGATTCGTTTTTACCTAGGAGAAAAAAGTAATAAACAAGTTAATTTAGAACTGAAGTCAATAATAGAAAATCAGATTATATGTTTTTCTGACAAATTGGACAATCCATTCACCGATGAGGGGATTAGCCAATTACTTAGCTATATTGGTATTGCAATAGAACGGATTCGGTGTGGATTCATGATTGGAGATATTCCGATATTTACGATTAAGCCAGAAATTAGTAACTTAGTTGAACAGATTACAACGGGAATTCTAAAGAGTATTGGATTAGAATTCCCTCCACATGAGTGTGTGTATCTAGGATTACAGTTTCAAAGTAAGTTAGATGCAGCGTCCTATTTTGATGCGATTACAATTTCCCAAAGTGCAGAGTGGAAAGAGGCAGTTGCTATGATTTCATATATTGAGCAAAACTATATGTATAATTTAGCAGCAGATAAATACCTTATACAAGACCTAGTCTACCATCTCTATTCGATGCATTTTCGGATGATGAACCAACTAAGACTGAAAAATCCGATGACACCACATATAAAAAAGAATTACCCACTTGCTGTTGAAATGACAATTGCCGCTGTTGCAAGTATCAAACTTTTCAAAAAAAATGCGATAGATGAAGATGAAGTATCCTATCTAGCACTTCATATTGGTGCAGCCCTTGAGCGTTGCTACGGCATTGTTGATATCATCAAAACACAAGTAATACTCGTATGTAGCGGTGGGGCTGGTGTTGGTCGTATTATGGAGGCAAAACTTGCAACACAGCTACAATTTGATGTCAAACTAGTCTGTTCAAAAAGAGCATATGAGGCGATGGAAATGGTGTATTGTGATGTCATCATTGCAACAATACCAGTAACGCTTAAAAATAAACCAGTAGTATATGCCGAAATGTTACCGGGCGACTGGGACTTAGCAAAAATTAGCGAAGGGGTTGCAAAGTTAAAAAAAAGTGCTTCTTTCGAACGAATACAGCATTTTTTCCCAGAAGAGTTGTTTGTGATTTCAAAGGCCAAAACCAAAAAGGAATTGCTAAGCGAGTTGCTTGTAAATCTAGAAGGCTATAATTTTGTGTTACCAACGTATGCTGCATCCGTTTTTGAAAGGGAGCAGCTTGCTTCAACATATTTAGGGGAGCATATTGCTATTCCCCATGCAATGATCCATCTTGCAAAAGACTCAAAAATTGCTGTTGCAATCCTTGAAAATAGTATTGTTTGGGATGGTAAACACAAAGTTGAAATTGTCTTCTTATTAGCCTTAAGCAAGCTTGACTATAGTGAGGTTATGCATGTCTATGATTATATTGTTGCCTGCACTAAACCACATGTGTCTAAGATGGTTAAAGATTGCACTAGCTATCGTGATTTTCTTGAAATTCTCAAAGGCCTACAGTTATAATATTGAAAGCATCTTTTCAGCAAGGATGCTTTTTTTACTGCTTTTTATGTATGGGAAGTAGTGCCATTTTTAAAATAAGGCTGCCAATCCATACAAAAAACAATAAAATAACATCAGATTACTATTGAGAATTGCGATTTCCCGTGGTAATATTCTGATGTAATAATGTGAAAAAAGTGTTATATTATCCTTAATAAAATGGAAATTAGCGGAGGTGGAGACAAAATATACTACAGTTGATACAGATAAGATATGATGAGATCACGTGTAGTGGTCTTCTGCAGATACCACAACAATATGAGTATATAGCGGTAAAATAAAAGAAAGTAATACATATAATTAGTAAACTAGCTAAAGTGCTAGGCTTTTAGTACAATGAAAGGAATGGGAAGCAAAATGAAAAAAGAAAATAGTAAACGGTATTTCCAGTTCATGTTAATTATTCTTGCAGCAGGGTCAATTTATCCCTTAATATATTTAAAGGCACAGTATCAGGAAACAATATTACAGGTTTATAATATGTCGATTCAGCAATTGAATTGGATTTATACAATTCTTGGGTTTGTCTTCATTCTTGGTTATTTTCCAAGTGGGATGCTCTGTGACAAGTTCTCCGCAAAAAATTTATTGACGCTCTCACTTCTGGGAACAGCAATCGGTGGATTTTGGTTTGCACAGGTTCCCTCTTATAATAGTGTAATAATAATTTTTGCGATATGGGGAATCTTTTCAGTGTTTACCTTTTGGGGGGCTCATCTGAAAGTTGTTAAAATGCTATCAACAGCTAATGAAGATGGACGGTTTTTTGGAATTCTTGATAGTGGCCGGGGATTAGTTGAAGCGGTATTAGCAAGTATTGCATTAGCAATTTTTACAGGGAAACTTGGTGCAGGTGTAGATGTTGCTTCACAAAAAGCAGCAATTGTACCGGTAATCTATATGTATTCGATCGTTTTGCTCGTCATTGCTGTTTTAATTTATATCTTTGTTAAAGAAGATACGAATCTGAATATTGAGGAAACGACAGATCAAGAAGAAAGTAAATTTAAATTTTCAGACTTAGGAAAAATATTTAAAAATAAATATGTTCTGTATCAAGGGCTTATCATTTTTGCCGGATACACTTTATATTGGACAAATTATTATTTTAGTGGCTACTTGCAAACAAGTGTTGGAATAGCACCAGCAACGGTTGGAACTATCATGGTTGCGGTACTTTGGATGCGTCCGATTGGTGGATTACTTGGTGGGATAGCTGCCGATAAGATAGGGAAATCAATAACTATTGCAGTAGCACTAGTTGGGGGTTCATTATGCCTACTTGTGTTAGCACTTGCACCAAAAACATTGCCAATTACCTTTTTTAGTGCATTAATTGTAATCACAGGTTTGGTACTATACATTATTCGGGGAACATATTGGTCGTTACTAGGAGAATCGAAAATTGATAATGTGCTCATGGGAACAGCAATTGGTGTAATTTCATTCATTGGGTATCTTCCTGATATCTTAATCCCATACTTGAATACATTTCTATGGGATAATCTAAGTGATGCAGCAGCAAATAAAACATATTTTTTAGTTAGTATGGGAATAGGTTTAGTCGGTGCCTTTGTTGCAATACTTTATCGAAAAGCACGTAAGTCAGAGAAAGTTTAGTTCACACACGAATACAAAGCAACTATAAAAAACAGACTATAATGAGAGAAGGCAAAAGATATGATTAATAATAAAAAAGATAGATTTGAAATAAAAGCAGGAGATAGAACAATGAAAGCAGTCGTTACAATGGGTAATGGTGGATACGAGATGCTTGAGTATAAAGATGTACCAGTTCCAACAATTGATGCAGGTGAAGTACTCGTAAAAGTGTTAGCAGCAGGCGTAAATAATACAGAAATTAATACAAGACTTGGGTGGTACTCGGCAAAAGTAACAACAAGCACAGAAAAACTGACAAAAACGGATGAAGAATTAACGGATGCAGCAAGCAGTGGTGATGGTGGCTGGAATGATGCAACACCATTTCCATTTATCCAAGGAACTGATTGCTGTGGAGAAGTTGTTGAAGTAAAAGATGAGCAAAACAAACACCTCATCGGTAAAAGAGTTCTAGTGCGAGCATGCATTCGTAATGAGGGCTTTGATTCGATGGAAAATATTTGGATGGCATCAGACTTTGATGGGGCATTTGCACAATATGTAAAAATAGCCGCAACAGAAGTATTTCCGATTGATTGCAATTGGAGTGATGCTGAACTCGGAGGTGTTCCATGTTCATATGGTACGTCTGAAAATATGGTGAATCGCTCAGGTGCTAAAAAAGGTGATCGTGTATTAGTTGCGGGAGCATCCGGTGGAGTTGGTTCTGCTGTTGTACAACTAGCAAAAAGACGTGGTGCATATGTCATCGCAATTTCAGAGGGTGAAGCTAAAGTTGATCAAGTGCGATCATATGGAGCGGATGAAGTAATATCTTATGGTAAAAATGCTTTAGAATATTTAGGTGAAAAATCTGTTGATATTGTCATTGATAATGTTGCAGGACCAAATTTTCCACAAATGATAAAAGTGTTAAAAAGAGGTGGTAAATTTGTATCTTCTGGTGCGATTGCAGGACCAATAGTTGAATTAGATATGAGAGATTTCTATTTGAAAGATTTGACTTTAATTGGTTGTACCGCATGGGATGAACCAGTATTTCCAAGCCTTATAGCAGCAATTGAAAAAGGTGAAATAAAGCCAGCAGTTGCGAAAACATTTCCATTAGATCAGATTGTAGAAGCACAAAAAGAATTTGGATTAAAAAAACATGTCGGTAAATTTGTATTAATCCCAAGTCATGATGATAAATA
The DNA here is from genome assembly GCA_003864555.1 of Erysipelotrichaceae bacterium. GTDB lineage: Bacteria > Bacillota_I > Bacilli_A > Culicoidibacterales > Culicoidibacteraceae > BHER01. The sequence continues at coordinate 15,360 of BHER01000020.1, forward strand.
AATAAAACAGAATTAAAGCTAGAGTGTAGTATATATT
>BHER01000021.1 GCA_003864555.1 Erysipelotrichaceae bacterium
TCGATATGTAGTGCACCCCAAAAGTTAAAAGAAAAAAGATGGATTATTAATAATCCATCTTTTTTCTATTCTTGTTCATTTTCTGCGACAACGAAGCTTATTTCACCTTCTGCTGCAATAACGCCACCAACAGTTGCTTTTGCTTTTGCACTGCCAAAAACTTTACCTTGAAATTTTTTAGTACGAATTGTTTCAACATATAAAGTCAAGACATCTCCTGGAACTACTTGTTTTCTAAACTTCGTTTTATCAATACCTGTAAAAAATACAAGCTTACCTGCATTTTCAGGTTGTGCTAGCATGGCGATTGCCCCTACTTGTGCAAGTGCCTCCACAATAAGAACTCCTGGCATTACTTGATATTTGGGAAAATGCCCTTGAAAAAAGGGCTCATTTGTTGTGACATTTTTACGTCCTACCATATATCCTTTCCCTTCTGCTGTTTCTCCAACTTCATCAATGCGATCAACTAATAAAAAAGGATATCGATGCGGAATAATTTTTTTTATTTGTTCACTATTATAAACTACTGCCATCTTTTTTCACCTACTATTCTTCATATTTTTTTAATGCAATTGTTCCATTATGTCCACCAAATCCAAATGAATTACTGATTGCATATTTTAGTTCCACCTTACGTCCAACTTTAGGAACATAATCTAAGTCCATTTCTTCACTTGTTTGCTCTAAACCTGCTGTTGGTGGTATGAAACCTTCTTGTAACGCTCTAATTGTTGCGATTGCTTCCACTCCACCGGATGCCCCAAGTAAGTGTCCTACCATTGATTTGGTTGAACTCACTGCAACTTTATTTGCATGATCACCAAATACTTTTTTAATTGCGAGTGTTTCAAAAGCATCATTATATGGTGTGCTTGTACCATGAGCGTTGATATAATCAATATCTGCAGGTGTGATCCCACCCTCTGATATAGCGTATTGCATTGCTCTACTTGCACCTTTTCCTTCTGGATCAGGAGATGTCATATGATGTGCATCACTTGTTATCCCATAGCCAATAATTTCAGCATGAATTTTTGCTCCTCGGGCTTTTGCATGTTCGTATTCCTCTAACATAAGCACTCCCGATCCCTCCCCCATAACAAAACCATTTCTATCTTTATCAAATGGGATAGATGCTCTTAATGGATCCTCAGAAAGCGATAATGCAGTTAATGCTTCAAATCCTGCAATTGCAAGCCGTGTAATTGGAGCTTCCGTCCCCCCAGCAAGCATCATATCTGCATAGTTATGCTGTATAAGGCGGTATGCTTCACCAATTGACTGGGTAGCTGCTGCACAGGCAGTAACAAGTGCTGGTGTTGGTCCTTGTGCTTTAACTTTAATAGCAACATTCCCTGTTGCCATATTTGCAAGCATCATTGGAATAAAGAGTGGTCCTGGTTTAGCTTTTTTCTCAATCAAATAATTGCGAAATTCTTTTTCCCATGTAGCTGCTCCACCAACTCCACTACCAATTGCAACGCCTAAACGTTCACTATCATAATTGATATTCACAATATCTAATCCTGCATGTTCCATAGCCTGCATTGATGCAGCCATCGCGTAGTGCGTAAATAAATCATACCGACGCACTTCCATTCTAGATACCCAATCAGCAGGGTTAAAATCTTTAACCAAGGCTGCAACTTTCGTCTTTATACCAACCATATCTGGAACTCTATCTCCAATTAAGCTAATACCAACCTCACCATTTTTTATATTTTGCCAGTATGTTTCCACATCATTTCCCAAAGGAGAAATAATACCCATCCCCGTCACTACAACTCTTCTACTCATCCAAATTCAATCCTCTCATTTTTAATTTTTAAAATTACATATGTAATCCGCCATCAACAGACAAAACTTGTCCGGTTATATAATTTGCTAAGTCTGATGATAAAAATACTGCAGCATTTGCAACCGCTTCTGCTTCACCAATTTTTTTCATTGGAATCATTTGTGTAATCCCCAACTTTTGTTCTTCCGATAATTTATCAGTCATATCTGAAACAATAAACCCGGGTGCAATTGCATTCACTCTAATATTTCGACCTGCAAGCTCTTTTGCCATTGATTTTGTCATACCAATGAGACCTGCTTTCGAGGCTGCATAATTTACCTGTCCAGCATTTCCAGTTAACCCAACTATTGATGACATATTAATAATATTACCACTTTTTTGTTTGAGCATTATTGACATTGCTGCCTTTGAAACGATGAAGGCACTTTTTAAATTAGTATCGACAACATCAGTGAAGTCTTGCTCTTTCATTCGTAAAAGCAACATATCTTTCGTAATTCCAGCATTATTAACAACTGTATCAATACGGCCGAATTTCCCCATAATACTTGTAAACATTTCCTTCACATCAGTACTTATTGTAACATCCGCTTTCGCAATAAGCACATCTCCACCTATCGCTTTAACCATTTCTGCTAACTTGTTTACTGCTGGAACAGATGTATCACTTCGGTAATTTATAACAATATTTGCACCCGCTTTTGCATAGGCAAGCACTAATGCTGCACCGATGCCTTTAGCTGATCCGGCACCTGTAACTAATACTACACTCCCTGTTAAATCTATCATTTTATTGTACTCCTCCTTTAAAAAATTCTATTACTTTTTCTACATCTGATAAAGTATTTGTATTCAATACCGTCACGGACTTATCAATTTTCTTGATAAAACCAGAAAGAATATTTTTAGGACCAATTTCAATAAATGTATCTACACCATCTGCTAACATTTTTTTGATTTCATCTTCAAAATACACAGAAGATGAAACCTGTTTTGCCAGTCCGCTTTTTATAACTTCAGCATCATTTTCAAGATAATTCCCCGTTACATTTGTCAATACTGGTAACAGCAATTCTTTTATTTCGACATTTTCCAACACAGTAGCTAATTTCTCTCCTGCTTTTTCAAGCAAAGAGGTGTGAAATGGACCACTAACTTTTAGAGGAATAGCCCTAATTTTTTCTTCTTTGAATAGTGTAATGGCATACTCAACAGCATTTTTTTCTCCACCGATAACAATTTGGCCCGGACAATTAAAGTTTGATGCTTCCACAACTCCTTTTTCTGCCGCTTTTCCACATATATTGAGGACCATTTCGCGAGTGGTACCAATTATCGCATACATAGCTGATTCGATTTCTGGAAGTTCACTTTCCATAAGCAACCCGCGTTTATAAACAAGGGGTATTACTGTTTCCAAATCCATTCCACCTGCTGCATAAATTGCTCCGTATTCTCCTAAGCTTAGTCCTGCAACTACATCTGGCATGATCCCATTCTCTTTTAAGACCTCAAAAATTGCAATACTCATTGTTAATATTGCTGGTTGCGTATATTTTGTCTGCATTAGTTTTTCTTCTGGACCTTCTAAAATCATTGACATTAAGTCAAAATCAACCAAGTCATTTGCACTTTTATAGACAGAAAGAGCTGTTTGATATGTATCAACCAGCTCTTTTCCCATACCCACATATTGTGAGCCTTGTCCTGCAAATAAGAAAGCTTTTTTCATATTATTCCCTACTTACTCTTATAATCTCATTAAACCAGTAACTGGCATTAACGGTATTTATTTTTGTGAATTTTCAACGCGTGTGACAATGTCACCCACTGTTTTAATTTGTAGTAATTCTTCCTCTGGGACTTCCATTCCAAATTCCGTTTCAATTTCTACAACAACTTCCATAACAGCTATTGAGTCAGCTCCTAAGTCTTCTTGGATATTTGACTCCATTTTGATATCTGCTATTTCAACCCCTAGTTGGTCTACTAAAATTTCTTTTACTTTTTCAAAAATTGCACTCATGCTTTTTTCATTCCTTTCAATATATGTGTTTCAATATTAATTATACAGTATTCATCATGGAATTTCAATATAAATTGATCCCCACGATAAACCTCCACCAAAACCAACTAATATTAGCTTTGTTCCACTTTTCAGTAGATTTCTCTCTTCCATATCAGCAAGTGCTAATGGAATACTTGCTGCGCCAGTATTCCCATATATGTCGAGATTCATGAAGAATTTTTCTTGCGGTACTTTATACTTTTTCGCAACAAAATCTAATATTCTACTATTAGCCTGATGTAAAACAAAATAGTCAATGGTATCTACTGTAATATCTAATTGTTCTAGTAGCTTACTCATGGCATCAGGTATAACTGTTACGGCAAATTTAAATACTTCTTGTCCGGTCATTTTCATATACGTTTGTTCTACTTTTGGCTGTTCGAAGAAGGGGCAATTACTTTGAATTGTCGCTTCTAAATGTAAACTTGAATTAATGTCTAGCTTGTTTTTCAAGTAAGCTTCTGAAATCTTGCCTACTTTTGATTTTTGCAGAATAACACATCCTGCACCATCACCAAATAAAATACATGTTTGGCGATCGGTCCAGTCAATATATTGAGAATATTTTTCTACTCCAATAACTGCAACATATTCATATGATCCATCCATCATCGAGCTACGCGCAATATCTAGAGCAAAAACAAACCCACTGCATGCAACATTTATATCAAATGCTGGTATCTGTTTTTGTACTCCCAACTCTTTTAGAATCACTCCAGATGTTGGGGGCATTATATGCTCAGAACTCGTTGTGCTCACAACAAGTAAATCAAGTTTTTCTAGTGATATATTAGCATTTTTACACGCATTTTCCAATGCAATACTTGCAAGTTTAGCAGTTGATTGATTTGTCACTGTTCTTTCTTTGATGCCTGTTCTTTGGACAATCCACTCATCATTTGTATCCACAATTTTTTCAAGCATTGCATTTGTTACAACTTTTTCTCCAACATTTTTACCAAACCCTATAATTTCAATACCTTGTTGTTTCAAAATAAGACCTCCTATTCTTTAGTTTCCTCGGCTTGCGCACTTGATTCAAATTGATCAAAGTCGCTTTTAGAGTGGCTAAAGACACCAATGACACGAAATCTATCATAGCGGTCTTTCACTAGATTCACCGTTTTTTTACTCATAAGTATCTTCAAATCTTGGATAATTGCTCGACGCAGTTTTGTTGCAACGAAATCAACATTATTCTGCGCACCACCTGGTGGTTCTGGAATAACGCGATCAATCAAATATTCTTCACGTAATTTTCTTGCCGTGAGTCTCATTTTCTCGGCTGCCTCTGGTGCACGACTTGCATCTTTCCAAAGTATTGTTGCAAATCCTTCGGGAGAAAGAATTGAGTATATTGCATTCTCAAGCATATATACTTTATCGGCAACTGCAAGTGCAAGCGCTCCCCCAGATCCCCCTTCTCCAATTATAACAGTAATGATGGGTACTTTTAACTGTGACATATGCATCAAATTTTGTGCAATTGCTTCTGCCTGTCCTCGTTCTTCAGCACCTATTCCTGGAAATGCTCCCTGTGTATCAACAAAGCATATTACTGGTCGCCCAAATTTTTCTGCTTGTTTCATTAGTCTTAATGACTTGCGATAGCCCTCGGGATGTGGCATTCCAAAATTCCGATAAATATTATCCTCTGTGCTTAATCCTTTTTGTTGAGCAATAACTGTTACAGGGAGATCGCTTAACATTGCGATTCCTCCAACTATTGCATGATCATCACCATAGTAGCGATCTCCATGCAACTCTATAAAATCATTGAACAATAACTTTATATACTCAAGGCTTGTAGGTCTGCCCGCAAGTCGCGCCAATTGAACACGCTCCCATTCAGTTAGACTGTCTTTATCCTTCCGTGTTACCGATGTTTTAACACTACTTTTTGTCACATTAAAACCATTATCATTACTTTGCATGTTAGTCGCCTCCTTTACTATGCAGTGCAACTAATTTTGCAAGTGTAGTTCTTAGTTTATTTCGTGAAACAACAATATCAATAAACCCTTTTTCTAATAAAAATTCTGCTGTTTGAAAACCTTCTGGCAATTTTTGGTTTATCGTCTGCTCGATAACACGTGGACCTGCAAAGCAGATAAGTGCGCCAGGTTCTGCAATAATGATATCGCCAAGCATTGCAAAAGATGCACTCACACCACCTGTTGTTGGATCTGTTAATATGGAAATGTAAAACTGCCCTGCTTTACTGTGTCGTGCAAGTGCTGCAGCTGTTTTGGCCATTTGCATAAGTGAATATAATCCCTCTTGCATTCTTGCTCCACCGGATGCACTGAATATCAATAAAGATAACTTTTCATGCGTCGCACGCTCAATTGCTCGGGTAATTTTTTCTCCCACAGCACTTCCCATGCTCCCCATTAAAAATTGGCTATCCATCACAGCAATCACAATTTTTTCACCTCTTATTCTCGCATATCCTGTAAGAACAGCCTCATTTAAGTTTGTATTCTTTTTAATAGCTTTTATTTTTTCTTCATAACCAGGGAAATCAAGTGGGTTCTTGCTCAAAATCATTTTATGGAATTCTTGAAATGAGTCCGCATCAAATAAATATTGAATTCGATCAATTGCCCTAATTCTAAAATGATACCCACAATTTGGACATACTACCTGATTTATTTTGACTTCTTCGACGTGTAAAACTTTGTCACATGATGGACATTGTTTATATAAATCATCAGGCACCTCAATTTTTTCAGGTTCTACCGGTTGTTTATAGCGTAATACCCGCTCTTTTCTTGCTTGGAAAATTGTTGACACTTTTTTCATCTCCTCTATATTTTTTTTCCTGTTTTATAGTTTGAAATGTGTTGGAATAAATGAAGTATCAAAATCACCATTTATATATGAAGTATTATTAATGATTTCATACTGAAAATCAATATTAGTTGTTATTGGTCCAATTATACACTCTTCTAAACAGCGCTTCATTTTTGCAATTGCTTCTGCTCGGTTAGTACCATGTACAATTATTTTTGCAATCATTGAATCATATGATGGAGAAACACTACATCCAGGATAGAGTGCACTATCAATTCGAACACCATTTCCACCTGGAAAAAAGATGACATCTACTGGTCCTGGGCATGGTCTGAATTGTTTAGCTGGGTCCTCAGCATTAATACGACATTCAATTGCATGTCCACTAAGCTTCACATCACGTTGACGGTATGCAAGTTTCTCGCCATCCGCAACCTTTATCTGTTCTTTTACAAGATCAATTCCCGTGATCATTTCAGTTATTGGGTGTTCAACTTGAATCCGCGTGTTCATTTCAATAAAAAAGAAATCACCCGCAGCATCTACAAGATATTCTATCGTTCCAACACCCTCATAGTCAACATTTTTGGCAAGTCTAACGGCAGCTTCTCCCATCTGTAATCGCAGCTTTTCACTAAGAAAAATAGATGGTGCTTCTTCTAGCACTTTCTGGTTTCGCCTTTGAATCGAACAATCACGCTCACCCAAATGGATAACATTACCAAATTTATCTGCAAGAATCTGGAACTCTATATGTTTTGGTTTAATAATATAGCGTTCCATATAAAGTGTTGGATCACCAAATGATGTCTGTGCTTCGAATTGTGCAGTTTTATATGCCATTTCCAATTCTTCTTCTCTTTCTACAACGCGCATCCCTTTTCCACCACCACCGCTTACTGCTTTGATTAGCACGGGATATTTTATTTTTTTCGCTGTTCTTTTAGCATCATCAACCGACTTTAAAACACCTGTACTACCTTGAATAACAGGAACTTTTGCTTTGATGGCTAAAGCGCGTGCACGTGCTTTATCTCCCATATCCAAAATCATCTGCGCTTTGGGTCCAATAAATACAAGACCACATTCTACACAGCGTGCTGCAAACTCAGGATTTTCAGAAAGAAAACCAAAACCTGGATGTACTGCCTCTGATCCTGTTGCAATTGCTGCACTCAAAATAGCCGTCATATTTAAATAACTCTCTTGCATACTTCTGGGACCAATACAAATGGCTTCATCCGCTAATTGAACATGTAATGATGACTCATCACCCGCTGCATAAACTGCAACAGTTAGAATGTCCATTTCATTACATGCTCTAATAATTCTGACAGCTATTTCTCCACGATTGGCAATTAAAATTTTCTTCAACATATTGATAATCTTCATCCCTTCATCCGTTCGACTATTCTATTACAAGCAATACCTGTCCAAATTCAACAACTGCTCCATTTTGAGCATTTATTACTCTGACTACTCCCGATACTGGTGCTACGATTTCATTCATAACTTTCATAGCCTCAACAATACAGATAACTTGTCCTTCTGTAACTGCTTGGCCAACTTTTACAAATGGTGGTTCTGAGGGTGATATTGAAGCATAAAAATTTCCAACAAGGGGTGAAATTACTTTATGGCCAATTTCTTCAACCTCTGCAATTGCCCGTGTATCCATATTTCCATTTGATACATATTCTGATTGTTGCTTAATGACAACATCTTTCTTTTTTTCTATTCTAATGCGTAAATCACCTTCTTGTACTTCAAGTACTGTAAGATCCGATTCATTTAATAACTTAATCAATGATTCAATATTCTTAATTTCCATTTTCAGCGTCCCTTTATCTATCATATTTTGTACTTGTTTCTGTAATATCTTTTATGTTTTTGTACTTGTTTATCATTATAGCACAAAAGCTTTTTTTAGCTCTTTTTTTTTCATTAAAAGCCCTGTTTTCCATACGAATTATAATTCGTATATCCTATTTTCCATAATCTGAATATGCATTTTCATACACCATCTTGTGGGATTTGATTTGTTTCATATAAACTGATTTCACTTTAGAAAAAATTGATTATTTACTAGAATAGTGTATAATATATCTGAACAAACATTTTTATTAACTAAATGCACAATCTGTTTGCGTGTATTTTAGCCGTTTGCGATAAGACTTCGCATCCCAATATAAAACTGTCTTAAAAAAAGGAGAATTACATTATGATTATTCGACCATCTATTCGCATGAACGTCTCATTCAACGCACATCCCCTTGGTCTACAAAAATATGTTACAACACAAGCAGATTATATGCTTGCACAAAAACAATTTTCAGGCGTAAAAAAAGCACTCATTATTGGTGGCTCTACAGGGTATGGTTTAGCTACAAGACTTTGTTTAGCACTCAGTGCAAAAGCTGATACAATCAGCATTTCTTATGAGGTAGAACCAATGGACAAAAAAACGGGTTCTGCTGGATTTTGGAATAATACTTTTGCTGCACAAGCTATTACTGCAAGTGGTGTTCTGACAAAAGATTTTCTTGGAGATGCTTTCTCTACTGAAATGAAGCAAGCAGTTGCAGACTATATAAAAAAAGATTTTGGTGGTAAAATTGATTTACTCGTCTACTCTTTAGCAAGTGGTCGTAGAACTGATCCAACAACTGGAATTACATATAACTCGACACTTAAAGTTATGGGTGAGCCTCTTGTTGGTAACTCGCTTGATATTAACTCAAATGAGATGCTAGAACGCAAAATAGATGCAGCAAGCTCTGATGAAATTGCAAATACCATTAAAGTGATGGGTGGAGAAGATTGGCAGTTATGGATAGAGTTTTTGCTCGAACATGATTTACTTGCTGAAAACTTCAAAACAGTTACTTACTCTTATATCGGTCCCAAAGCAACTGAAAGAATTTACCGTGATGGTACAATTGGGATGGCAAAAGAGCATATGGAAGCTACCGCAACTCAATTAAATATTTTAATTAATGAAAAGCTTGGTGGTGAGGCACTTTCTGCAGTCTGCCGTGCAGCAGTTACTCGTGCTAGTAGTGTTATTCCAATTTTCCCTCTTTACAGTGCCGCACTTACTAAAGTTATGGAGCAAAAAGGGATTGATGAGGTACCATATGAACATATTTATCGCCTCTTTTCAGAAATGATTTATGGTGAAAATCGCGAACTTGATGAAAAAGGGCGCGTTCGCCCCGATAATTGGGAACTTCGCTCTGATGTCCAAGATGATGTTAATGCTCTCCTCAAAAATGTTACTAAAGAGAATCTACATACTACACTCGATACACAAAAGTTCATTTCGCTTTTCTTAGAGCAAAATGGTTTTGGTTTTGCCGATATCAATTATGAAAATGATGTTGATATTGATGCTTTAAAAAATACTGCAATTTATGAAAAAATCTAGTTTTTCTTCTCTTTTTCTAGAAAATATGCTTTTTTAGTTTTTCTTTTCAACTTTTTTTATTATTTTTATCATTTGCCTTGTTTTTTTTCTAGAAATTCTTATAATAAAGAGTGGTAAGAAATTAATCAGAGTAAGAAAGGATTTGAGAATATGTTAGTAGTATTTTATAGTGAAACAGGTAATGTTGCCGAGTTTGTTGAAAAAACTGGATTAGAATCATTAGAAGTGATTAGCGGATCAGAAACAACAGATGAAAAATTTGTAGTCGTTGTACCAACAACTGGAGATGGAGATGTTCCAGATGCCATTTTAGATTTCCTAGAAGCGCATGCCGATCAAGTAGTAGGGGTTGCTGCAAGTGGAAATATGGGATGGGAAGACACTTATTGCTTCGCTGCCGATGTTATAAGCGAACAATATAATGTGCCTACTCTATTAAAATTTGAAGATGAAGGTACAGATGAAGATACTGCTACATTCAAAGAAGCTGTAGCAGCTCTTTAATCTTTATTTCACAATAAAAAGAACACCTAATTGTAATATGGTAGTGAATTAGTAGCAGAAATAGCTACTCTTACTTACCGTAATACATCCTAGATGTTCTTTTTTTATATCTATAAACTTAAATTATTTTCTTTCAGCTGTTTTACTTTTTTGGCAATTTTTCTAAAAACATGATTTAATCCTGATTTACTAACATCCACATGCTTTTCTGATGATAATAAGTCCGAAAGCTCTGCTAAAGATACATCCTGATGTTGCAGACGCAATTCGAATATTGCCTCTTCTTTTTCTGAAAATACTTCATTTTCACGTTCTTCCTTGAGATACAGAATATTTTCAATTTGGATAGCTGTTGCTTTCTGTGATTTTTGCTCATTTGCTACCTCACAATTAATGAGCCGGTTCATTGAATTCATCATATCACGAGAGATTCGAATATCTTCAAAAGAAAAGCGCGCCTGTATTGCCTGCATAAATGCTAAGTAATCACCAATCATCGTTGAATCTTTTATATATAAAATCTGGTAATTGCGACGCTTTATTGTTTTAAAATGGATTCCTTGTTTCCCCATAATTTCCTGCACTGCATATGCATGTTCTTCTTGGGCAAAACTAATTTCTAAGTGATAACTCGATAACTGTAAATTATTGATACTCCCTGTTGCTAAAAATAATCCTTGCATATATGATAGGAGCAATCGCTCTTTTTCTTTTACTCTTTCTGGTAGCGTCATAATAAAGCCTTCACCATCAAAAAAATTAATTTCTTTGAGGAATGTTTTATCATTGTCCTTTATCCGTAACACATAAAGTGTCTGCTTTTTGAGTTTAACCGTTTTCCTTACAACTATTTCTATTATTACATCTGGATAAAATTTTCTTAGAATTTGAAAAACACGGCGAGCAATAACAGGATTTGCTGTTTGGATATCCACACCAAGCTTCATCCCATTGAGGGTAAGTGAGCCATTTTGCTTAATGAACGCAGATAAAAATGACCACGATTCATTGAATGATTTTTCATTTAATGTAGCAGCAATCTCTTCTTTTACTTGTTGTGAAAATGTTTGTTCCCGTCTTTCATTTTTTATCTTTTTTTCTTCGATAAGCATTGTACTGTACCCACTTTCACTATTAATCATAAATAACCGAATTAATTAGATATAATTGATCCGGTTTTTTTCTAAATATGTTCTACTGCAATTGAATAGATTGCTGCTGAAATCTTGATGGGATCATGTCTTACAATTCCCTTTTTAACTTTTGCTACCCTTGAGAATATTAATTCATAGTCATGTCCATCATCATTCCTTAATTTAACCTCAACTGCTGCTTCTTCTTCATATGCTTTTAAGACATTTTTAGAAATTTTTTGGTCATTAACTATCACTTTTGTTATTTTTTTGATGCCATGGCGAAAGAGTGCCTCTACATGTTGCTCTACATCATAATTATCTGTTTCGCCAGCTTCTGTCATAATATTACTAATATAGACAACATCTGCTTTTTTATTTTTGGCAATTGCTTCTGATACTTGTGGCACAATAAGATTAGGTAATACACTTGTGTACAAACTACCTGGACCCAATACAATAACATCTGCTGCAAGTATTGCTTCAAGGACTCCTGGTGAAGTCTTCATTTCATTCTCATAGTAAACATAATTGAGCGCCGTAGTCAATCCACAAAAATTTGCTTCCCCTCTTACAATTGTTCCATCTACACACTCACCACATAGCTCTACTGCACTATGGGATACTGGATAGACTGTTCCATTTACATTCAGCATTTCTGCTGTTTTACTGACCGCAAGATTGAAATCTCCTTGATAAATTTGTGTCATCGCAGCAAGAATCAAATTACCTACTGGATGCCCATTTAAATAATGGGACATCCCCTTCTCATCCGTTTGTTCAAAACGAAATTGTAAAAGCTTTTGTAGTTGCTCCGGTGAATTGCTCAATGCTACTAAAACATTACGGATATCTCCTGGAGGTGGGATTTTAAGATCATCGCGTAGAACACCTGAGCTTCCCCCATTATCAGCAACTGTTACAATTGCCGTAATTTCAACTGGGAAAAATTTCAGTCCTTGTAAAAAAGTTGATAGACCTGTCCCTCCACCAATAGCTACTATTCTGGGCTTTCTTTCTTTAAACTTCATCGAAACATCAACCTTTCATTATGTGTTTTTTATCCTCTTTATAACGATTGAACACTTCTTGTTGATTCATTTCCATATCTCGATGCATAATAAAGGACAGATATTTGGGCTTAAAACTATCAAATAATGCCTCCGCTATTGCAACCGATCGGTGCTGACCACCGGTACATCCAATTGCAATAACAAAATTATTTCGCCCATTTTCTTTGTTTTTTTTCAGAATATATGAAAGATAGTCCTTTGTTTTTTCAAAGAGCTCCCTACCTTCACTATTCTCTAATACAAAATTACTTACTTCCATATTTTTTCCCGTCAAATATCTCAAATTTTTGTCATAGAAAGGATTGGCAAGGAAACGAACATCCAACACAAAATCAGCATCTTTGGGAACCCCGTGTTTGAAACCAAATGACATAAACATGACATTAAAAATACCTAAGTTATTATCTTCATTAAAAAGTGCTGTTAAGCGTAATGTTAATTCTTTCATATTAAGACCAGAAGTATCAATGATAACATCCGATTTCTCTTTTATTCTTTGCATCAAATCTCGTTCTTTTTCTATTGCTTGTTCTAGCGTTTTTGAACCGCTTGCAAATGGATGTTTTCTCCTTGTCTCACGATAACGCCCAAGGAGTACACTATCTGTTGCTTCCAAGAATAGCAGCTCCGTGAGAAACTCCATTTCCACTTGTTTTTCTCTAAGTTCTACAAGAGCTGCCAAAATATTATTCACAGAGTGAAATTTCACATCAAAAATAAAGCCTATCTTTGCTGGTGAAAAATCACCTTTTTTTTCTACTAGTTCAACTACTTGAGGAATAAATGTTGGTGGCATATTATCAATACACATATATCCTAAATCCTCAAGTGCACTTTGTGCAGTTGTTTTCCCAGCACCACTCATCCCACATACCAGAAGTACCTTAAGCATTATTTTCATCTCCATCTATAGAATAAGAAACTAATTTTTTATAATTATCTTTGTAAACAAAAGAGGCATAACGCGTCTCAATTTTTTCATCTTGTTTTATTTGTTCAAGTAATAGCTTGAGCAATATTTTATCCCCTGCAAACATTGATAAGTTTTGTATTTGTCCCGATGGTTGCCATGACAATATTCCTTCTGGCGTTCTTTCAAGTAGCTCCCCTTCAAAATCTGTTGCATAAAAAGATGAGAGTGTATACTCTTTTTTTCCACCAGCCTCATCCAGCCGAATGGCTGATACTGCTGCTAATTTTGGGCTAATATCCAGACCTGTTTCTTCTTTAAATTCACGTGTAGCAGTCTGTAATATCTGCTCGTGTTTATCTTGTTTTCCACCTGGACCAACATAGTAATTTCTTGTTTTTTTAAAAAGTAACAAGATATTATTGTCTTTAATTAAATATGTAATTGCTACATTCATTTATTCAACCTCAATTTTCCTTTGCATTTACTCTTTTGAATCTCCTAATGCGGCTTTGAAGATATTTTTCATTGTTGAATTTTCAGTATGCTCCTCAGCTTCTTGACGCTCTTTATAATCTGCTAATTGCTTTTGTTCTACTGCTCTAATAATAGCTGCTTGACTTACAACAATTCTTCTTCTTTTCGGATTCATTTCTGTTATCTGTACTTGAATTTTATCGCCATCTTTAAAGTTGTCAGAAAATTCTTGATTTTCTTCTAATAATGACTCACTTTTATAAAGCATGGCATCAACATATTGCATCAAATTAACCCACATATGTCTTCTTTCAATCCGTTTTACACTCACTTCAATAATATCACCTTCATGGTGCGTTTCCCATAGTGTTTCCCATGGATCTGCCTCTAATTTCTTAATTGACAATGCTATTCTTTTAGCATCAGTATCAATCGATACAATTTTAACTTTAATTGCTTCATCAACTGAAATGACATCTTTAATATTTGCATATGCATCATACGAAATCTCACTTTTATGTAATAGTCCTTCTACACCTGGAAGAATTTCTACAAAAGCACCAATTTCTGTAATACGCTTAATCGTTGCATCAACGATATCACCTGCAGCATAATTTTGTATGAATTGTTCCCATGGTTTTGGTTGCAATGCCTTGAGTGAGGCAATAAATTGGTTATCTTTTCTAACTTCTAAGACTTTTACTTCTATAGCATCACCAATTGTATAAATATCTTCTAATTTTTCAATGCGGATGTATGAAACATCGCGTCGTGGAACAAAACCACGAACCATATCACGGTATTGTACTTCAATTCCTGCCCCAACAATATTTGTTATTTTCACAGTTATTACTTTTTCTACCGTTACTTCTGCTAATGTTTCAACTTTTTTTGCTTGATATTCAATATCTAAAAC
>BHER01000022.1 GCA_003864555.1 Erysipelotrichaceae bacterium
ACATCTCTTTAGGAAACTCTTCTGTTTTCTGAATAAAATATGCAAACATATTTTCCATATATGCATATTGTGCATGTCCAATAAACATCTCTGGATGAAATTGAATTCCAACTGCAAATTGTTCCATACTTTCTAATTCAATACCCTCAACAATTCCATCTGGTGCAAGAAGTGTTGCACGTAAATTCTTACCAAGCACGTCTATTGCTTGATGGTGAAAAGAGTTAACCCCAAATTCTGTTTGCTTCCCAAAAAATTCAAATAAATATGTATTAGGTGTTGCAACTACGTGGTGCGAAACACTGCTACGCACACTTTTTTGAAAATGCAGTAGTGGTGTTTCTGCGGGACCTAAATTTTGATACAGTGTCCCACCTAAAAAAACATTGAATAGCTGACAACCACGGCATATCCCAAGCAGTGGCATCTTTTTTTCTAATGCTAATTCAAGAACCATAAAATCAAATGCATCGCGTTCAACATCAATTTCACCTATTCCACGATGTTGGGGCATATCATAGTATGCTGGGTCTATATCGCTTCCACCTGTAATAATCAAACCATCGATTATCGCAAATAATTCACTTACTTCCTGCTCACTTGTACCCAGTGGTATGAGTACTGGACAAGCCCCCGCACTTCGAATGGCTTCAATATATGTACTTGGTACCCCAACAAGTTTCATCGGAAATGCCTCTCCTGCTGGATAATTTTCTTGCCTACACGTAATTCCAATTTTCTTCATTTTTTTTCCTCCTATTTTTGATTTATTTTTCGTTTATGCCCGCTTCTTTTGTTTTATCCTGAAAGAAGAGAATGATTGCGTAGATAAAAAAGATAATACGTAACCAATTCACGAGCAAAATTATTTGATTTTCGATACCATATTGCCAGTTTAAAATCAAAAAAGAATTCCCAATTTTCGAAATTAGCATATATACATCGCTTATCACTATATCAAGTGTAATATTTAAAAGTTTCGTTCCAAAAACAATAGCTATTGCATTTTTTATATACCAAATGATAAAAATGATAGCAGCCTGCATGATAACTGATGATTGTACAATTATTAGGATTAGAATATACTGCTCTTTTTGTCGCTTTTTTCTAATTGGCATTTCCTGATAACTCTTGGTCGTTCCATCAATTGTCCCTGCTTTTTTAATGCTATTTTCTTGCATCTTATCCCGCCCCTTTTTCGTTTGTTTCTATTTTATTTTCCTAAGCAAAAACGTGAAAATAGTGTGTTGAGTAAATCATCTTGTATCTCAACTCCTAATATTTCACCTAGTCGGCTATAACAATCTTGTAAATCAATTGTTATAATATCGATTGGCATCCCACTTTCTGCACTCTCTTTTGCTGCGTTAAGAGATGCTTTGGATTGGCTTAGTAAATTAATATGGCGAATATTAGATAAGAACACTGCATTTGTTGCATGGATATTTAAATCTAATTTTTCTAAAATTGCTTCTAATAAATTTTCTAATCCACTCTCTGTTGCTGCTGAAATTTCTATGAGTGGATATTCAGATGCCGGTAATGTGAGTTGTTGTTTTAAGTCTACTTTATTACAAATAATAATTGTATTTTTGCCCGCAACAAGATCTAAAAGCTGTTCATCGATCTGCTCAAGTATGCGACTAGCATCCAAAACTAATAATATCAGTTCAGCTTCTTCTATTACTGTACGCGTTTTTTCGATTCCAATTTTTTCAACGATATCATCGGTTTCGCGAATACCCGCTGTATCAATTATATGCAAGGTGAGGTGTTCTAAGCGAATATGCCCCTCAACAATATCGCGTGTTGTTCCTGGGACTTCTGTAACAATTGCTTTTTGTTCGCGGAGTAATGCATTAAGTAAGCTAGATTTCCCAACATTTGGTTTACCAATAATTGCTGTTTTTACGCCATTTTTAATAACTTTTCCTGTCCGCGAAGTCTTTAATAATGCTGTTAGTTTATTTTCTAATACTGTAATTTTAGGTATGAGTAATGTATCCGTTAAAAACTCAACATCATCATACTCTGGGTAGTCAATATTGACTTCAATATTTGCAAGGATTTCTACTGTATCCTCACGGAATTCTATGATTTTTTTTGAAAGTTTACCATCAATTGTATTCACAGCCATTTCGATTGCTTGGCGGTTATCAGCTGTTATCATATCGGCAACAGCTTCCGCTTGGGTTAAGTCAATACGCCCATTCAAAAAAGCACGTTTGGTAAATTCACCCGGTTGTGCAAGTTGTGCACCTTGTTGTAATGTTAGCAGCAAAATTTCATTTGTTACTTCCACACCACCATGGCAATGGATTTCAACTACATTTTCCCGCGTATATGTCCTTGGTGCTAAAAAAAGGCTTATCAGCACTTCATCAATTTGCTTTTGTGTTGTTGGATCTCTAATTTTCCCATAACTTATTGTATGGCTCATTGCATTTTTAAGTGTCTGCTTCCCTTTGAATAGGCTGTCTGCTATTGCTATTGCATCAGGTCCACTTAAGCGTAGAATTGATATTGCACCTTCTACTTGTGCTGTTGCAATTGCAACAATTGTTGTTGTTTCCATTTCCATTTCCTTTCTTTGTTAAATGAGAATTGCCTCTTCTGGCAGCTCTATTCCTAAATCTGCATATATTTGTGCAATGGTTTCTTGGATTTCAAGTGATCTCTCCCACGTAATCATTGGACTTTCTACTTTTCCTTGTGCAATGAGTTTGGCAAAAGCAGCAATTTCAAATCCTAGCCAACAGCTCGTCTCATATGTATAGACAAGATCTTCACTTTCAGGAAATTTAATTGTATATTTATGTGGTGTACTCCAACTTGGTTCAATTTCAATTGTCCCTTTTGTTCCAATGATAACTGCTCTCCCACTTGAGAGTGAGTCCATTGTCATATAACTATAACTATGTGCCCCATTTTTATGTTCTGCTAGTACTTGGACGGTCCCTATAACATCCCATTTCCGGTGTTTGCGCCCCAAAGTTTTTGTTTTTTGAATTGGTCCAAGTAAATCAAGGATGAAAAAGATATTATAAATTCCGATATCATAGATACACCCTCCAGCTAGATTGGGGAAATGTTTATGTTCTTTTAAGCTCATGCGTCCAAGATGTGATTCAATATGGGTGATTTCCCCGATGATTCCATCTCCAATTTTTGCTTTCATCTCCTGGTAGAGGGGGTGAAAGCCAATTGTCATTGCCTCCATAAAAAGTTTCCCTGATTTGATGGCAGCCTCCTGAATTTTGAGCATCTGCTGTGGTGTAAGACTGCAGGGTTTCTCACATAGTACATGTTTGCCACTTTCAAGTGCCATTATGCTATAAAGTGCATGTGTTGGGTGTAATGATGCAATGTAAATTGCATCAATTTGGGTGCTTGCAAGCATCTCCTCTACCGTTTCATAGACTGTTTCAATTTCATACTCTTTCGCAAATACCGTTGTTTTCTCTAAATTACGTGCAACAACTCCGATAATTTGAATAGTTTCATTTAGCATTGCTTCTTTGACAAATTGTGTCGCAATTGCTCCTGAACCAATAACACCAAATCGTATCATATACGCCATCTCACTTTCTTGATTTTGATTTATTAGATTTCTTGATTTTGCTCTAACCAGATAATTAATTCTGCTTGGGTCAACCCTTTATCAGTCCACTCAATCAGCCCAATCTGCTTTCCATCTTTATATTTACTAAATGCTGGTGTCTGTGTAAATTGGTATTTCTGTTTGAAGCTATCCCATGCTATTTTGTCGCCTGCGCGAAGCCATTTCACATTAACATAATATAGTTTGTCTTCAAGATTTTTAGTCGTAATTGTTTGGATGAAGCTTGGTTCAAAATACGTACAATCTGAGCAATCAGGTCGCCCAAAATATACAGTAAATTCATCCCCTGCTGCTACTTTTTCCTCAAACTCCTTAATACTTAAACTTGAGAAATATTCATACATTGGTGAGTATTTATCCTCATATGCTATAATTTCGCTATTAAGTCTCCCATTTGCTACAAACTGGTAGTAATTGACACCAAAACTACATAGTAGTGTAAATGTTAATATTCCAATAAGTATCGGTTTTATATTTTTCATTTATGCTCAAATCTCCTTTTTGTTTTGGTGAATTTCATTGTGTTATTTCAGCTCATAATAGGCATCGAATGTTTTTTCTACGTGTTGCATCTCGACTTCTGTCCCGATTGTTATCCTTAGTGCACTTGGTCCGACTAATGCAATTGCAATTCCTTTTTCATGAAAAAAAGTTTGTAATTTTGGGGCATCACTTGTTTGGATATAGAAAAAATTGGTCTGTGAGATGAGCATTTTAAATGCATATTTGCATGTAAGCTTTTCTTGCCAAATTTTACGCAATCTTGTGATTTCTGTAAGGGCATCATTCATAATATGTGGGCTGCCTAGCGCTTCTACTGCCATTGTTGCAATAAAACGACTATGATTGTATGGCCCAACAGCACGCGTAAGATAGGTAATATTCTCAGGTTGAGAGATGACAAACCCAACTCTTAGTGCTGCAAGTCCCCATGCTTTGGATAGTGTCCGCATGATGAAAAGTTTATCATACTGCGCGATAAGAGTTAAAACACTATCGCCTGAAAACTCGATATAGGCTTCATCAATGACCCAATAGCAGTTTGTTTTTTCAAGTAGTTCTATAATATCACTACTCGTTATTTTTGTTCCCAGAGGATTATTTGGCGTTGAAAATATCCCAAGTTCAATTCCCTGTTCTTCAACTAGAGCAATTGTTTTCGTATAATCATATGCTGGTAGGAGGTCTTGTTTGAAGATGGTCAATCCCTGTTGTGTTGCTACTTCTTCAAAACGAAAAAAATCGGGGGTCATCAATAGTACTTTTTTTTCAACTAATGCTGAAAATAGCAGCCCAATTGCGGATTCTGATCCGGGAAATACAATAATTTGATTTTTGTCCATACCAATATGTTTCCCATAAGCGGCAGTAAGCATATCAAAGTTTGCTTGCCCGTAGGCGCTAAAATTAAATTGATCAACAAGCTTCCCCATATTTTTTTCATAGAGCTCTTTCCATGAAATATTATGGTTTTCATTCATCGCTAGATTTAAAATATCTGCGGAGGGAGCAATATAAATCCCTGTCTGTTCATATACTTTTTTCATATAATTCCCTCACTCTATTATTTATTTTTAAGTGAACCAAAAGCTTTTGCAAACGCATTTGCAATAGGTGGTTCTTCTTTCTGTTGTTTTTTAAGGAAATTTTGGACTTCGCTTTTTGTTGCAGCTTTTGTATTACTTTCCTGTGCACGTCTTTTTTCAAAAGATGAGAGCTTTTCACGATATCCACAGCGACAAACAAAAATCCGACCATCACCCTCACCAAACATTTCTAGTTTCTTTTTACACTCGGGGCAACGTGCATTTGTAACCATAGAGACATTTTGACGTGTCCCGCATTCTCTATCAGAACATACGAGCATCTTCCCTTTTTTACCGGTTACTTCTAACATTGGCATGCTGCATGTTGGACAGCTTTTGCTGCTGATATTTTGATGCTTAAATACGGCACTTGAGCTCTTGATTTCTTGCACGAGTTCGGATGTATATTCCTTAATATTTTTGATGAAGACTGCTGCTGGTAATGCGCCACTAGCAATTTTTGTCAATTGCCCCTCCCATTGTGCTGTCAGCACTGGTGAGCAGAGTTTTTCGGGTGCAAGCGATAATAATTGGATTCCTTTTGGTGTAATATGGATTGCTTGGTCTTTTTTTTCAATCACAAAACTACCAAAAAGTTTTTCAATGATGTCTGCACGTGTTGCAACAGTTCCAAGTCCACCCGCTTCATCTAATTGTTTAATTACCTGTGCTGAAAGGCCACTCATATATTTTGAGGGCTTTTCCATTGCGCTTAGAAGTGTTGCTTCTGTTAAATGGGCTGGGGGCGTTGTTACTCCTGATGTCCGTGAAATTGAATCAATTTTAAGCGTTTGCCCTATTTTTATTTCTGGTAATAGTTGGTCTTTCTCATCTTCATCGCTATAAGCAACTTTCCACCCTTTTTTAAGGATTCGTTTACCTTTAGCACTAAATGATTCAAGTCCTACTGCTGCTGTAATAATAGTTTCTTCATATTCAAAACTTGGGAGTAAAACTGCAAAAAAGCGCCGGACTACTAAGCTATAAATTTTTCTTTCCATATCACTTAAAGCTGAGAGGTTCGCACGTTGCTCTGTTGGTATAATTGCATGATGGTCTGATACTTTTTCATCATTGACTGCCATACTCATTATTTTAATCGGTGTTTTTAAAATCAAGTTTGCCGTAGTTGCATATTCCCCAACACCTGCTGCTGTGATGCGATCTTTTAGCGTTGGTACAATATCATGGCTGATATAGCGTGAGTCTGTTCTTGGATAGGTTAGCATCTTATGTTGCTCATATAATCCTTGCATTGCACTTAGGGTTTGTTTTGCGGACATCCCATATTTTTTATTGGCATCTCTTTGTAATTCTGTTAAATCATATAGCAGTGATGCTGGTGTTTTTTTACCCTGCTTTTTAACATCTTTGATACTAAGGCTACTTCCTTGTAATTCTTTTACTTTATCGGTAATATACTGCTCATCAAAGCTATTTGCCAGGTTTGTTTTTAAGTCTTTCCACGTAAAAACAATATTATGAGCAAGTGCTTGAATTCCAAAATACTTCCGTGAGCGAAAGCTTTTAATTTCTTGTTCCCGCAAAGCTATCATTGCAAGGGTTGGTGTTTGCACACGACCGGATGATAATTGGGCATTATATTTTGTTGTCAATGCACGTGTTGCATTCATCCCAACATACCAATCAGCACTCGCACGGGCAAAGGCTGAATAGTAGAGATTATCATATTTTTTACCATCTTGTAATTTTGCGAAACCATCACGAATGGCCTTATCAGTAACAGATGAAATCCATAGACGTCTATAAGGTTTCTTAACTTTACTCTCTTTCATAATCAGGCGGGCAACTAATTCCCCTTCTCGACCAGCATCCGTTGCAATGATAATTTCATTGACATCATTGCGCTTCAATTGTTTGGCAACAGCATGATATTGTTTCGCTGTTTTGGGCATAATGACTGTTTGCATATTATCAGGCATCATCGGTAGGTCTTCTAAATTCCAAGCCTTATACTTTTTATTATAAAACTCAGGATCAGCAAGGGTTACTAGATGTCCTAGTGCCCAAGTTACGATATATTTATTACCTTCTAAATAGCCATCGCCTTTTTTACTACAACCAAGAACGCGGGCGATATCACGGGCAACAGATGGTTTTTCGGCTAATACAACTGCTTTCATTTTTTCAACTCTCTTTTCTTTCTATTTTTCATTATTTAGTATCTCAACAAAATATCTTGTTTTGTAAATACGCTTCTTCTTAATTATAAAGGATTCTGCTCTTTTCTGATAGAAAAAAAGCTATGAACATACATTATTGTTCATAACTTGGTATTTAAATTGAATTTAGGCATCCCAACGGATTATCCAGCCCTTTTCGCATTCGCAGCGATAAGTAAGCTTGAAAAAAATATTCTAGTTTTATTCCTTTTGCCCTGAGATTAAATACGTTCTAATATCCAATTTTTTATATCATCGTATACTTCTGCTTTTTCAATATCATTCAAAATTTCATGTCGGCTTTTAGGATAAATTTTCATTGTAATATTTGTAAGCCCCACATCTTCATACTGCCAAAAAAGCTCTTGTACTCCTTTGCCATACAAGCCAACTGGATCGGCTGCACCTGATAAAATAAAAATTGAAAAATTTGGCAGAATTTGCCGTCTTTCATTGATATCGGCAATTTTTCCTAAAAATGCCATGAGCTGATTGTAAAAACTTGGTGGGAATGTGTTACCACAAAAATCATCTGTAATATAGTTTGCAACAACAGTCTCATCCGTTGCAAGCCAATCAAAATCTGTTTTTTTTGCTGTTTTGCTATTATACCCTGTAAAAATTATTTTTTCAAGTAGTCGGCTTGGCTTATCCTTTGTGATTTTTTCAAATAAGGCTGCAACTTTTTGCCCAAGACGCGTGTTTTTATTATATCCTGTACTCCCAATAATAAGTGCACCCGCGATATTTTCACTATGCTTTTGGATGAAGCGCTGAACTAGAAATGATCCCATACTATGCCCTAGAATGAAATAGGGAATTTCACCGGCTATTTTCGTCTGCACATCATTTAGGAGTGCGAACTCATCCTCTACCATATTCTCAAAACCATTCTCACCTATATAACCAAAATCACGAGCATTTTTTACCGTTTGCCCATGTCCGCGGTGATCGGTTGCATAGACACTAAAACCTGCTGCATTACAGCTTGCTGCAAAATCACAATAGCGCTCTGAATGTTCTGCCATTCCATGCACAATTTGAATTATTGCTTTGGGCATCGGAATAACCCAGATCCGAATAAAAATTTGGGTCCCATCATGTGATGTTAAATATCTTGTTTCCATACATGTGTCAACTCGCTTTCTCTTTACTTTCAAAAAATAAGAAGTGTGAAATTATATTTATAAGCATGTTTGAACTTATGCTCACCCATCACTATGGCTGAAAATATTGTTATGACATTATACTGTAGCAGTTTTAGTCCAATTAGGCTAAATACTCTTCTAGTGCTGGATTTCCTTGGGTAAAAATTGGCTCAGCAATATCCCCAACATAGCGGAAATGCCAAGACTCGTGCATATAGCCTGTAATTGCTTCTTTGCCAATCGGATACCGTAAAATAAAGCCAAATTTATGTGCATTTTCTGCAAGCCAGATTGCCTCTTTGGTATCATCAAAAGTAGTTTCTGCAAAAAATGCGCTATTATCCCCACCAATATCGAATGCAAGTCCGCTTTGGTGTTCACTACAACCAGGTGCGGCACTATAGCGATTTGCTGCATCTAACCCATCTTGTTCAACATACCGATTATAGAGTCCTTTTTGCACTGTATAGCTCCGATAGGTACTAAAATCATATAGATTTATTCCATCTGCTTTTGCTGCTATGACCATTTGATCATAAGCCTCGCGCGCTACCGGATTTTCTCCCGGACTATAGGATGGTTTGAGACAATATTGTTTATTTACAATAAGGAGGCCCCTTATATATACACGTCCCTCATCCAGTTCCTCATCGTTTATACTATCAAGTAAATTTGCAAGTTTATTGATGACTACTTCAATGTCTGCTACTTCTTCATTTGCAATTTTCTCATCCAATTCTAGTTTTAATTCCTCCACGCTATTTTCTATTCCATCACTGCGTTGTTTGTTAAGCATGCGATATACTGCTTGATAATCTGCAAGTAATGCTACTTCTTTCTCCGTCAAAATAGGTTTTTCTACTATTTGCTCCGTAATCGGGCTGAATTCTGCTATCGTGTTTGGGGTACTCGTTCCTCCCCAGTATCGCCCTATGCATATCATCAATGTGATAACTACTACCATGACTACTACGGCTATGAATCTTCGTTTTGCTTTGTTTTTTTTCATCATTATATTATAGAAGCCTCCTTTTTAGCTCTTGAGTGCATTTTGATTTGCAAGTACCTTGCGCCCAATAACTTCTAGGTTTTCTGGGTCTTCCGCCTTTTTTTCAAAAAAAGCAATATAATCTCCTGGCGTTAAAATACCATGAATTCCCGTATCTTCAAAGCCGATTGCATCTAACATCGCTTCAACAAATCTGACACAATTTGTCCCTAGAGCAAAATAATATTGAAATTGATTATGTTCAAATTTATAAAATTTCGCATGAATTGCTTGTTCTAACTCTAATGCGGCATCTTGCGAACCTTTTACCAAACTTGGTTCCCAAGCAATAGAATCTTTTGCCATTTTTTGAAAGAAGATAGTTAACTTCTGCTTCTGTTCCATATTAATACGAAGAGTATATTCAATAAGAATTTTTTTCTCTACCGTCAGACAGTAATCAATATATGGTTGCTCATCTGCAATAACTAAGCAGCCATCACTCCATGCCCCGCCAAAATGATGGCTTTGAGGGTCATAATTACCGAAGGAATAGACTGTTCCATCAAATGCGAAATCCGAATGTCCCCGCATCGTAATAATGTCGCCATCCCAACTATGGATATGTATTTTTAGAATCTCATAGCCATCCATCGCTACTTTTTTTTCAATTTTTTCTTTTGACAAAAAACTTGTAAGTTCTGCATCATCATCTAGTGTCATATGGATATTTTTCATCCATTTTGCCGGTAAACTTGATTTTGTTAATAAATCTTTTCGGATGAAAAGAAAATTTATTTTCATTCTTTTTTTGACCTGACCAAGTTTTTCTCCACCGACAATCACATCATAACTATCACTAAGCGCAACAAAGCATATATAGCCTGCTATAATTTGGATGATTGTTTTTACCGCTTGATTGGGAGTATAGAATATTGCAATTGCAAATCCTAAGGAAATCACTCCTAGCAGTAGTGGATAATACCAATTCTCCATTTTACCATTTTTATATTGGTATGCTGTAATTGTTTTCAAAATACCATCTAATACTAAAACAAATATCAGCACAACGCGTAAAGATATCGTACTAATACTATAACTTAAGCAAAGTATCAGTGCAATAATAAGGAGCCCCACACCTTCAACTAGAAGATGCTTCTTCTCATTATTACGAATAAAAAGGAAGGATGCTATTGCTCCAATTGAGCGAATTCCTGCAAAAAAAGCAAGATAATACCGTATAAATCCAATCCCTATATTGGGATTAACCAAAAGCACTACTCCACACACAAAAAGCAAGATATTCAATAGGAGCGCTATTCCCACCGTGAATACATTTTTAGTTATTGTCATTTTAATCCTTCTTTCTCTATTATATCAATAGTTTGCAAAAATGTCTTAATTGCCTGCTCAATTTCAACTCGCGTTTTAGTAAAGGTATTCAGATGCCCAGCACCCGGCAGCAAAACTCTTGTCGCATGAGGGGTTACTTGTTGCAGTTGTTCTGACATATAAGGTGGATTTAATTTATCTGCATCTCCATGTAAATATAGGACTGGCATGCTAAGTTTTGCAGTTGTTGTCATCCTGAGCAAAACATCCTTCCCCCAAGTATCTCCCGCATACTGCATGATTTCCCATGCTAATTTTTGTAAAGTACCTAATTGGATTATCCCACCAAACCATGTATTTAAATGCACAATAAGAACCTCTTCTAATTTGTTAAAAGGGGCATTGGCAATGATGAAATCTGGCTGCCGTTTCAATTTTCCAGCAACTTTCAAAACCGTATTTGCACCAAGAGAATGTCCATAGAGCCCATATGTCTCATATTTTTTTGTTTTAAGGATCCCTTTTATAATACGTGCGAGATCATCACTTTCATGATTTCCAAAGGTAACGAGAGCAGTTTTTTGTCCATATGCATACACACCATATGTCACGACATCAAATCCCATTTTTAAAAAAAAGGGGGCAATTAATTCCATTTCGCGTGCAATGCCTGCATAGCCATGTACCAAAATAATAAGTTTCTGGTTTTCATTTTTTTTATACCATTTCCCTTTTAACGTATAGCCATGCTTTGATTCAATTTCGAGTCCTTGGTAGGAACAACCGTCAATTTCTTGATAGTCATATCCATGTTTTTCATATGTATGGCGGATGCTTTGTAGTGATGCAATAATTCTATGGGGTTTAAAAATAAGATTTGCTAATGCCGATACTTTCATATATTTCATCTTATTTTACTGCCTCCTTTTTCTTCTTCTTATATTAAGTATACTCCAAATTATCACTATTACATAAGCAAATTGGCTTTTTTCACAATTTTTCTGTATTTGCGATTTCTTCTTTTGTTTACACAGGTACACATAAAAATGTTATAATAAACCAAATGCTTATTTTGAATTTCGACTTTAAAAAGGAGGCAATCTAATGGATATACTTACACGGCTTATCGTCATCATGGACACGGAAAAAAATAGCAACCATATCTATTATCATATTGCAAAAACAATCCTAACACATCTCGATACTCTCCCAAAAATGGGGATTGAGGAGCTTGCAAATCTTTGCTATACAAGTCCTGCAACTATTAGCAGATTTTGTCGAAAATCATCGATGAAAAGTTTTGCCGATTTAAAAAGTACAATCGCTCATGCCAATCGCTATACTGAAAATGAGGTCAATTTTACTGATAGTGAAGTCCGCGAAATTGATAATAATGCTCAGCTCATCGCAACTAAAACTTTTCCCCTGAGTATTGCAAGCCTACAGGAAACATATGATATGCTTGATATGTCTATGATTGCAGTAGTGATTAAGCTTCTTTCTAAATCTGCACGCATCGCTATTTTTGGTAGTATTTTTTCACAGCTTGTTGCCCGGGATGCTCAATATAAATTCCTCCGCTTGGGTAAATTTGTTACTGCATACACAAACCCATCTGACCAAGAAATGGATGCCCATGAATTATCCAAACATGATGTTGCACTTTTCTTTTCTGTTTCTGGTTCTAGTTCTGATTTAAAAAAATGCTGCTTAGTCGCTCAAAATAATGGTGCTAAAGCCATTGTCATCACCAATAAGAAAACAAGCTCACTTGCCAAAATGGCAGACTATATTATTATTATAGGCGGTACTGAAAGTGATTTCACCCAGTCATCCACATCCGGGCGCATTGCTTGTATGGGCATTGTTGACCTCCTTTATACAAGTCTTGCTTATGCAAAGATGAAAGACCAATTCTCTCTCCCAACACGATCGACATTTTAGCTCCTTAACCTCCAAAAAAACTTCTAGAGCTCAATTGGATATATCCGCTTCCTCCTGAAGACATTATCATATGTTAATCAGAAATTTTTATATTAGTAAAGAATATCAGCTTGACACTAATCTACTCCCATGTTATCATAAAAACTAAGTAAAAATTACTTGCACATATATTTTCAGTAATATGGTCTGAAAGTTTCTACCTGCACCCGTAAAGTTGCAGACTATGGCAAAGAAATAGCCACAAAATTGATGGGCACTCTGCCTCTCTCAATTTTTGTGTTTTTCTTCTTCTGTCAGAAAATGGCAGTTTTTTTTATATTATATAGAAGAAGGAGATTTGCGCTATGTTAACAAAAATTGATAATTACTTTGGTATTACCCGCATGGGATCAACATTTAAAACTGAAATTACTGGGGGGCTAACTGCATTTTTGGCGATGGCCTATGTCATTTTTGTCAATCCAATTATCTTATCACAGGCAGGCATGCCTCAACCTGCTGTTTTTGCAGCAACAATTATCTCTTCGGCAGTTGCCATGCTTTTAATGGGACTTTATTCTAAATTTCCACTTGGGATTGCACCATGTATGTCCATGAATGCCTTTTTTGCTTTTAGTGTTGTTCTCGGGATGGGACTTGCTTGGCAAACTGCACTCTCGGCAGTCTTCGTTGCATCTCTCCTTTTCACAATTATCTCACTTGCTGGTGTCCGCATGAAAATAATTAGTGCAATTCCGATATCTGTTAAGCAAGCGGGAACTGTTGGGCTTGGTATTTTTATTGCTTTTATTGGATTAAAAAATTCTGGTATCATTATCAAAGACCCATCTATTTTTATAACTTTTGGTGGTTTTAGTAATCCAAATGTTATTATTGCGATTATTGGCATTTTTACCGCTGCGATTTTCCTAGTTAAAAAAAGCCAATATGCGGTCTTCATCGGTATGGTTGTTGCAGCAATCAGTGGGCTTATACTTCGTTATGGTGCCGATTTAGGAATTTTAACAATTGCACCCGAGTATTTAGCAACACTCCAGCACTACCAGCAGGTATGCCACTTGCACTTCCAATTGAACCTTTACAATCGATGGCAACAGATACACTTTTCGTTGCCATCAAATCATTACCAAACTTATTAAATCTTCCTGCTATTATGGTTGTTGCAACTTTCCTCTTCCTTGATTTTTTTGGAACGGCTACCACGCTTTCGGCAGCCGCATCTCAAGTTCCACAGTTTAAAGCAGAAGGTCTTGAAAATTCTAAAAAAGTTTTCTTTGCAGATGCTGTTGGTTCAACTGTTGGTTCATTACTTGGTACTTCAAGCCTGTCAACATATATTGAATCTGTATCGGGTGTCCTTGTTGGCGCAAGAACTGGACTCATGGCTGTAGTAACAGCCATTTTATTTCTGTTATCGCTTTTCTTTTATCCGCTGTTATCTGTTGTAACAAGCGCCGTAACAACCCCCGCACTCGTTATTATTGGTGTATTTATGATGAAAAATGTTGTTACAATTGATTGGGAGACATCTTTTGAGGAGATTATCCCGGCTTTTATTACCATTGTTATGATGCCATTAACTGGTTCAATTGCCCTCGGTTTAACTATGGGCTTTGTCTCATATGAGTTACTGATGCTTGTTGCCGGACGCAGAAAAGAATTACCACTTACAATGCATCTTATAGCAATTCTCTCTATCCTTTATATGTTAACACTTTAATACTCCAGTAGAACCCATCCCCAATACATAGAAAAAACGCACAATATATTGTAAGTTTTTTCTATGT
>BHER01000023.1 GCA_003864555.1 Erysipelotrichaceae bacterium
ATCCCTTCTTTACTCATATCTTTTTTTATCAAAAAATATGGCTTTTTTTCTAGAGTAATATGACTTTTTTCTAGAGTAATGATAGAAATGGCAAATCATGTTCGCCCTCAAATGCATCCTCAAATCCACGAGGATGATGGTATTCTAGATTATTTTGATCATTTGGGAAGGTAAATTTCCCACCTACTTGCCAAATATACGGTTTAAAAGTATACTGCAGTGATGTTTTTTTCAGGTCCCACAGCATTCTAATTTCTTGTGGATTTGCTTGAAAATTTGTCCAAATATCATGATGCACAGGAATAATAACTTGTGTATTCAAGCACTCAGCCATCCGAAGAATATCAACTGATGTCATTTTATCGGTAATCCCTCGTGGGTTTTCCCCAAAAGCTCCCAAAGCAACATCAATTTTATGATCGTTTCCATGCTTCGCATAATAATTTGAATAATGTGAATCTCCACTATGATAGAGGCTTCCACCTGGTGTTTTAAAGAGATAGTTTACTGATAGTAAATCCATATCTTGTGGCATTTTTCCGCGTAATTGCTCATCTGCTGGTGCAGTTACTAATGCTGTTCGATCGAAAGATTCAAGTACTACTATTTCAGTATCTTTTATGCGAATGATATCCCCCGGTTTTACCACACGGCAACGCTCAACTGGAACACCCCAACTAACCCAAATATCAACACATGCACGTGGTCCGATAAATGGAATATCATCAGGACAATTTGCCATAACTGCCGCCGCAACATTAATATCGATATGGTCTGCATGATTATGGGTTGCCATAACGCAATCAATGCCTTCAATTGCAAATGGATCCAATACAAATGGAACATTACGGAGATTTGGTTGAAGTTTTTGGACTCCCGCCATCCGTTGCATTTGGTGGTTTTTATTCATAAGTTTGTTTTTCCCTGTCCGTTTTCCTGTCCCGCACCAGAAATCAACAAGTATATTTGCATTACCTTCTGTTTTCAACCAAATTCCAGTACACCCAAGCCACCACATTGAAAATGTTCCTGGTGCAACAGTCGTTTCAGCAATTTGCTCATTCAACCATGTTCCCCACTCTGGAAATGTGCTCATAATCCAACTCTCTCGTGTGATATCTTTAATATTTGCCATTATTATTTCGCTCCTCTTTCACTTATTTTGATGTCTATAGTATATATTTTTTTTTGACAAAAAAAAAGTCCAAAGGATACACATAGTTTTGTGAGTCCTTGGACTGGTGTTTTAATATTACATGTTCTCTCATAGATTATTCAAAAAAAGCAATAAGCTCTTTTTTCAATGATATCCCGATATCTGTTAGTAAATAACGACTGGTTTTCGGTAGTTTCTGGTGGTTTTCGATAGATTTCACATGCGTGTGTACGGGTTTATTTAATAGATATATTACTTCACCTAGTATCAATGCCTCATCAAAATCATGGGTAATAATGATTGTCGTATGCGGTAATTCCTGCTGTAGTTTTTGGAGCCATTGGTATAGACTATGGCGTGTGAAATAATCCAAAGAGGCAAAAGGTTCATCCAATAAAACAATTTTCCGTTCGAGGGCATATGTCCGCAAAAGTGCTACCCGCTTACGGATTCCTCCTGAGAGTTCATGGGGAAATAATGCCATATATTCTGTTAAACCAAATTTTTTAATGAGCTCTTTAATTTTATTTTCTAATACTGCATTCGGATATAATTTGAATGGCAGCATGATATTTTCTACTGCTTTGAGCCAAGGTAAGAGTGCATCTTCTTGCTGCATTAATGCAATATCATCCTGTTTTATTTCAATTCTTGTATCCGTCCCAGTAGATAATAACCCTGCCATCAAATGAAATAATGTACTCTTACCACAACCGGATGGGCCTAGTATAACTGAACATTGATTGTTTGGAAATTCAATACTAAAATTTTCAAAAAGTTTTTGTGTATCATAACTAAACATCACATCTTCAAGTACTAATTTATCCTTTGTTTGGTAAAAATTCATTCGTAAACGCCTCACTTACATCTAAAGGACTCTCAAGTAATCCTTGTTCAAATAGCCAATCTGCTGGTTTTTGAAAGCGATCATATTCCATATAACCAAAATAGGGTGCATCATCAATATACTTTGTACTCATAAATTTCTGACTTTCACGGACTAATTCCTCATTCGCTTCTGGTACATTAGCGAGAAAAATTGTTGCCGCCTCATCAGGATCTGCTACTGCATCATTATATCCGTCTGTAATAGCTGCTAGCATTTTTTTAGCAATATCAGGATTTTCTGCCAAAAAAGCATCATTGCTAATAATAATTGGTGTGTAATAATCATAGGTATCATCTAGTTCGCGTAAAGAAAAATAATTGAGCTCAACGCCTCTTAATTTGGCCTCAATACCAGCCCAGCCCTCAAATATCCAAGCATAGTCTATCTGCTTTGGCACAAGCGTAAAAAAATCTGCCGAGGCAACATCAATAACTTCCGTCTTTGAAATATCTGCTCCATAATCTGCCATAATTCCTGCAAGCATCGCATATTCACTTGGTGTTCCATATGCGCCATAGCGCTTGCCCTCAAAATCTTTAGGCGTTTGGATACCACTTGTTTTAAGCGATGCAAACCCTGATGTATTATGTTGTAAAATAGCTGCAACAGCTTTTATTGGCAAGGCATTTTTTGTCGTCCTCGCATATGTTAATTGCTCCTGATAGCTAATACCAAAATCTGCTCTCCCACTAGCAACAAGCTGTTCTGCGGTACTATTTGCTGGTTGAATAATTTCAACATCTAATCCCTGTTTTTCAAAATAGCCTTTTGTCTGTGCAATATACAAACCAGTATGGTTCGTATTTGGTAGCCAATCGAGTACAAAAGTTATCTTTGTTCGACCCGTTTTTGGTGGCATTGCGCATGCACTTAAAATAAGCAGCAAAACCAATAATAGATATTCTATTTTTCTTTTCATTTGAACTTCTCCTTCATTTTTATACTTTTCTTTTTTTCTTATTATAATAATATTCACATAATTGAATACTTGTAAAAAACAGTAAACTTAGGATAATGATAAGTAAGAGGGCTGCAAAAAACTCAGGTAATTTATATGCATTTTTTGATCGAATCAAATAAATCCCAAGACCACTATTTCCCCCAGTCCACTCACTAATAATTGTTGCCATAATAGCATAGGTTGCGGAAATGCGTAAACCTGTAAAAAAGGACTGCATCCCGCGGGGGATTTTCAAGTAACGTAATTCAAACCAATACGGAGCATTCCACATTTTAAATAATTGCTGATGCTCTTTTTCAACCATCTCAAAACCACTCAAACTATTTTGGGTAATTGGAAAAAAGCATGTGAGTATAATTATCATAATTTTCGGTAATAGCCCAAATCCGAACCACAAAATAAATAGTGGAGCAATCGCAATAAGTGGGATGTTTTGTGAAATGATGATAAAAGGCTCCAGTGTAATTTTTACCAAACTAAAACGATCCATCAGAATTGCAAGTCCATATCCAATTACAACGCTTAGGCTAAATCCTGTAAGCGTTGCTGTAAGTGTTGGGATTGCATACTTTATTAGAATTGGAAACTCAGTATAGAATGCATGCATGACTTCACTTGGCGGTGGTAACAGAAAACTTGGAATTAGACCCAAAAAACAGATAACTTCAACTATCCCAACAAGAGCCAAAAAAAAGCCAACTGGTAGTAGTATCCTCATACTATTCTGCATATTTACCATAGCAATCGACCTATGTCAGCTTGCGTGGAACGATGCTTGTCTTCACTGATTTCTCGTATCGCATCGCTTTTTATTGTTACTCCTGCCATTGTATCCATCCTTTCTTTTTGGTATTAAAAAAACGCAAACACCAATGAGTGCCTGCGTTTAAGTATCATACAATATCACATACCCTAGTAACAAGTAATAATCTATCCTACTAGATAGATTATGCGTTACTAGAAAAGTTTGGTATCATATATTTACTTCCTCCGCCAGCATTATCTGGTTCAGGTTCGACGGGTTAATCTCAGTTATCTCAAGCGCTAAATGCTCAAACAACACCCCGGTAAATACCTATTTCTAGTATAACTCAACACGAAGTTACTGTCAAGCATTGTAGTTTTTTAAAAATAAAGTGGTAGTGTAGTATGAAGTGTGGGTAAGAAAAAACTGGATATGACTATATTTATGAGTTACGCTATAAAAAGAAAGAGAAATGCCCTACAATGTAAGTATCCACCCAAACGAATGGAGGTCATTTCTCATGTCAATTATACCATTTTCAAACGAAATAATAAATACTATTTCTCAGTCTGTTTTCGATTTTTTAATTCCCACTCAGAACAAAGCTGTCTTTGATGAGCACGTAGTGAATGAATATACACTCGGGAAATCTTTTGAAATCATGAACCAACAGGTCTTTGGTCGGTATCTTGAACACTTGGATGCTGCTTTTTTCACTTCTACTGAGCGTAAATCTAATTATACGATTAAACAAAAACGTTCACGACAACTTATGACAATCGTTGGGCCGCTCTTTTTTACCAGACGTCAGTATCAGCACAAAATTTCTAAAAAATTCTTCTATTTTATTGATACTCTGCTCCAAATCGATCCATACCAGCGCTTATCAAATACGCTAAAATTTGAAGTCTTAAAATCCGTTACCCAGCTCTCTTATCAGAAAACCGCACTCCGTTTCGGAATCTCGAAGTCCGGGGTTTGGAAGCTGGTTCGTAGCTTCGCGGGGTGCAGCTTTTCTCCACCTGATTTTATAGGAAAACGTGAAATCCCCCTTTTATATGTTCAAGCGGATGAGTGCTATGCTGCGCTCCAAACACATACACATGCTGACAAAAAGAGTAATCGGATCATTGTAGAACAGGTACTCATCCATGAAGGTCTCATCCCTACCGGCACTAAAAAACGCAACAAACTGGTGAATAAGACGCTATTCACTCGCAACTTGAATGAGAGCTCGCATCGTTTCTATAAGAGACTCAATGATTGGATCCAGCGAAATTATGCTTACGATTCTTTGTACTTTTATGGTGATGGCGCAGCGTGGATTAAAAAATGTGCCCGCTCCATTGGGGCAACGTTCATCCTCGATCTTTTCCACACCAAACAAGCTATTCATCGCATCACAAAAGACGCGGAGATGAGATCGGTGCTCTCTCACTGCATACACAAGAATGACTACGACCTTTTTGTTCAGACACTTATAACGTTGCAGCTCTCGATACGTCTGGCGACAAAATCTCAAATACAGAGCATGAAGTATGTCGTCAGTAATTGGGGTCATATTCAACTGAATTTCTCCTTGCCACGTTCTGTTGGTTGCTCTC
This sequence comes from Erysipelotrichaceae bacterium, assembly GCA_003864555.1. Taxonomy (GTDB): domain Bacteria; phylum Bacillota_I; class Bacilli_A; order Culicoidibacterales; family Culicoidibacteraceae; genus BHER01. Next base: position 5,356 of record BHER01000023.1, read on the forward strand.
AAGAAGGCATCAATTTCCATTATTTTGCTTCCCGGCTCACAACTTTCCCCAAAGGCTGGTCTTTAGAAAATCTTCGCACCATTTCCGGTCTCATTACATTGGTAACAAATGCCCATACGTTTTCTCATCTACAACACTTGCTCTCACCTTCAACCAATACGCTTGATTCTGCCATCACCGTTTGTCCCAATACACCTGAAATCAAGCATTATATTACAATTGAGACTCTCTCCGAAAACCACCAATACTACAGACAAGCTATTTCTCATATCCAATCCTTTAAAACATCTTGATACTTGCCTGTTTTTGCTTCTCTTTCTATTTTACCCACAAAAACTTGACACTAACAGTTCCGCTATTTGCCCCAGCTGCTTTCCAAATAGCCTAAAATCAATTTTAAAAACGGAAATAAAAGCTGCTATCTTATTTTTATGAGTACTTTACTACACTTCAATTTAACTATTCGCTATACTATTAATATAAACATTAAAATATGGAAGGCGTAGTGATAGGCATGCAAAAGTATTCTGCCGCAGAGCATCCTCAAATGGCTGATTTTGTTCGCGACAAAGAAAATAAAATTGTCGTTCATCTTCTTTTGAAAAAAGACAAACAGATTGCCAACCATATTATTGATCAACCGATTTTTCTTTTACCTCTTATTGGAACGCTTAAAGTTTCATCCGCGACAAAAGAATTACTACTCCATCCAGGCGATTTTCTTGCCATCCCAAAAAACTACCCTCATAGTATCTCTGCACAAACGACATGTGATCTTATTTTTATTGCATGTGATTAATACTCAAAGGCTGCCCTCTCATTAGAAAAGGTAGCCTTTTTTCGTTATTTTATTGCTCTTTAAAGGGAATGCCTAGTGCACTTAAGACATATTGCCCTACCCCTGATTTTTCATTTGTTGGGCAGATTGCGAAGGCATGCTTTTTAATTGCTGCTTCAGCATTTTCCATAACAATTGGATACTTTGCTGCTTGTAGCATTTCAATATCATTAAAATTATCTCCAAAAACAAGGGTTGTCTCTAAGTCAATTATCCCACGATTACTTAATTCTGTAATCGCTGCGCCTTTATTAACCCCTTTTGCCATAATATCCAGAAGATTATCTCCCGATTGTACAGCATCTAGCCCAAGTTTCTGCGCATATGCTCGAATACTTTCAAAATGTTCTAGATTATCTGTAACTAGCAATAACTTGACTGCATCTTTCAAAAATTCAGTGTTTAGATATTCAGACCCAATAAAAATTGGAACTTGCTGTTCGATTGTTTTTGATTCATTGGTATCGCTATAGTATGCTAAGCGCCCTACTTTTTCTAATCCTACAAGACCCTGTAAGGTGAATATGTGGAAAATTTCGCCAAGTTCTTCAATTTTTGCAATTATCTGATGCAACTCGTTTTGTGGAAGTCGTGCAGCAAATAGTGGCGTTTTTTGATTACGGTAGGTAATTGTTGCACCATTGCAGCCAATAATGGGGGTATCAATTTCGAGCTCATCCATATAATTATAAACCATATGCTCAAGTCTTCCACTTGCGACTATCAGCCTAACATCTGCTGCTTTTATCTCTTTGCGGTATTGAATAAGTAATGCATCCATTTGCTTAGCATCATTTAGTGCCGTACCATCCATATCAAAAATAACTGTTTTTATTTGTTTCATCGTATACCCTTCCTTTTACTCTTATTTTCAACTAAATCTGTCATACTCTGCTCATTTAAACGATAGGTCTTCCAATCTTCCATCACTGTTGCACCCATTTTTAAATAAAATTGAATAGATGGCTCATTCCAATTAAGGCAACACCACTCAAGTCTTCCGTAGTTACGGTCTTGAGCAATTTTCGCAAGTTGTACAAAAATTTCACTCCCAATACCTAGTCCACGTAAATTTTCATCCACATAGATATCTTCTAAATACATACCGGGTTTTCCAACAAATGTTGAAAAATTCTTTGTTATAAGTACAAAGCCACAGATTTTTAGATCATATTCAATCAGGAAGACTTCGGCTGCATGCTGCACAAAAAGAGATTGTTCAAGCAAGCTTTCTGTTGCCTGCATCTGATCTTCCAGTTTTTCATAAATTGCCATTTGTTTAATATAGTGGTGAATTACCGGGACATCTTTTCGCGTTGTTGTTAGTAATCGAAGCTGCTCGATATGCGTTTGAATCATTTTAATTTTCCTCATTTCATCCATTTTTTGGCAATCTACACGATATATTTTTGTACACGTGCAGACAATATTAGCTCGACATATTTTTTTGATATTCTCGTATGTTTTTAAAAAGCCCCCTGCTTGGCTAGTGTTAATACTACTTTAGCAGTTTTGACTTTAGCATATTGCGAATCCATTCCTTTTATCTTTTATCTTTTATTTCGGTTGTAAACACTGTATACTATATATTATAGTTATTGTGGTGTATGCACGCAAGAGAATTCTAGTTCATGGGCATCAAATGGGGTATTACAACTCATAAAAAGGGGCCACACCCCTCGAAAAATACACTGCAGGAGGATGTTAAATGATAACAAACCAAACACTTATTGTTCCCGAAAAACTTGGTGGGAAAATCAAAGAATTACGCTTAGAACTTGGAATGTCACAATCAGACTTATCCAATGATTTTATTACTCTACGAACATTGCAAAAAATCGAAAAAGGGGAAACAACGCCTACTTTTGAAGTTTTATTGCATATCGCCAATATGTTACATATTGAGATGTTTGATTTAATTCTATCCTCGCGAATTCCTATTTACTTAGAATACCAGTTCCCAACAATCATGCGTGTACTCCAAGAAGAAAATGGCCAACTCCATGGTCTTAACCTGGCTGAGTTGGAGCAGACGCTCAAAGAATTTACCAGTATTAAGTTACCCCATAACGACCATGTTCGCGTAGAAACAATGTATGCTCTATTGCAGGCTTTCATGCATGAAAAAAGAGATGATGCTATTGTCCTCCTAGCATGCCAAGTTGCTAAAATTGTTTTCAAACAAAATATATTACCTTCTGATACCGATTTATTTCAACTTGCCGCCTATATCCGCCTTGAAACAGATTATGAAAAGTTAGATGCTTTTTTGGAACGACTCCAGCAGTACCCACTTTATTACTACCACTCATCTGTTGCTTATAATATAAATACAGCATTTTACGTTCAAAAAAGATGGTATGATATGGAAGTATTAGCAACTGCGGTCCTAAATAATATAAGCCCTGACCAATCATTCACACTTTTGCCCTATCATTATTGCCAGTTAGGGGCTGCACTCCATAAGCAGGGGAAAAAACGGGCTGCCTTCTTTTTCGACAAAGGCTTAGAACTTTTAATATTATTACGGCAACCGCAAAATTTTGATATGATGATTATGCAAGCCCGAAATGATAATATCCCAATTAGCTTAACTGAGTATCTCGATGTATTAGTTGAAGCAGAATCGCCATCACCTATATTATAGAAAAGAGATATCCCTTACAAGGATACCTCTTTTTTTTCATATATTAGCTCAACAATACCACAATCAGTCACACAATTGGTTAAACTGAACTGTGTTGTTACAGCATCGATATTTCCTGGGAAAAGCCGAATACCTGCTCCAAGCATAACCGGCATTATTGTTATAATCAGTTTTTCAATAAGCCCTTTTGCAAGCAGCGCGCTTGCGAGTATCCCTCCACCGACAACCCAAATTACTCTGCTTGCTTGCATATTTATTTGCTCCACATATTGTGTAAGCGAGCAGAATTGACAGTATTCCGTATTTGCAAGCATGCTATTGTATGTGATGATATAATTGGGGATATGTGCATATGGGTAGTCAACCTCAAAGCTTTTAATGACATCATACGTTTTCCGTCCCATAACAACTGCATCAACTGTTCGATAGAATTTTTCGTAGCTGGTTGAAAAATAGCTAGTGGGATTTTGCTCCAATACAGTATGAAATGTATCTAACCAACTAACGCTCCCATCCACATCGGCAATATAACCATCTATACTCATTGCAATGTATACGGTGTGCATCGCTCATCTTCCCCTTTCTATTTTTGGCCAAGTTTTTCAAATTCAAGAGTATAATAGGTCATAATACTTGCAACACTCATATGGTGTTTTGTTTGTTGTAATCCACGGTATAGCGCTATATAAATAAGGTTCCCCTGTTTTTGTAGATATGCTTTTGCAAGTGGAGGAATAGTTTGAAATTGCTGATGTCCTTGCAGTTCCATGCTTATCATATATGTGAAAAGTTCAAAAATGAGCATCCCTGTTTTTGTCTTCACCGCAAAATTTTCTAACACGGTTTGTGCAACAATTGCCGGAGAGCCACTTGCCATTTTACTTATGTAATTTTCTATGGTGGCTGCTGCTTTCTCCACATGTTTTAGGACAAATTTGCTATCATAACCGATTTCTAGGAGGAACTGACTTGCTTGTTTATCCTGTATATTACTGATTTTTTTGTCTATTTTTGCAAGGGTAGCAAGGTCTATAGCTTCCTGCTGCAGTCGTAATATTTGTGAGCGCGAACGGATTGTCGGTAAGATATTCTGTTCATTTTTCACAAAAAGAAATCCGACAGTCTCACCTCGTGGCTCTTCCAAAAACTTTAGAATACTACTTGCTGCCTGATTGGTAAGCAAGTCGGCATCTTCAATACAAAAAAAACGAATGTCGGCAATTTCAGCAGTAAGTGTAAAAATACTTTGCAGCTGTTTTACGGCTTCTATCCCGAGGCTTTTTTTCTCTGGTTCTTTCCGAATAATAATACTATTGACATAATTTCCATGTGTGATTGCTTGGCAGGATTCACACTCCATACATGGTCTATTATCTATTTTATTCTTACAAAGATGTATGCAAATATACCATTTATACATCTTTTTTTGTTGTGCTGTATCGCTCCCAACAAGAATGTATAGATGGTTTTGCTGCTTCCGCTGATAGCCATTAAGCAAAATCTGTTGTGCTACATTATTCTGTGTGATTTCCACTTGTTTCACCACTTTCAATTTGACTGAGGATACATTGATACACTTCAGCGATAACGAGATTTAAGCTCCGTGTTGCATCAATTGTTTGATACCTCTGAGGGAAAAAATTACGCAGCATCTTGAATCCATTATACACGTCTTGATGAAAACTAATTTCACGCTTATCGAGGTGGTTTATTTCTTCTTGTCGTTGTGCAAAAACCCGTACTAGGGCTATTTCTGGTGCAACATCAAAAAAGAGTGTTGTTGCTGGCATTGTTCCCGCAATTGCTAAAAAGTTGATAGTAGCCACTGCTGCAAGATTTCCCCAGACTAGCCCTTGATACACAAGTGAGCTATCAACATAGCGATCAGTTAGCACAATTTTACCAACTTGTAGTGCAGGTTTTATAACTTCTTGTATATGCTGCGTTCTTGAGGCAGCATATAGAAAAGCCTCAGTGAGGGGGGACATCTGAGCCATTTTATCACTTAGAATCAATGTACGAATTTCTTCGCTCATTCCTGAGGAATTTCCTCCGGGTTCGCGTGTTATCAGCACATCATAGCCTTTTTCACTAAGCATCTTACCAACACTGTGAAGTACTGTTGACTTCCCACTACCTTCTCCACCTTCAAAACTAAAAAAAAGTGGTTCCGCTTTGCAGTCCAGATCTTTAAATTTCTGTAGGCTTTCTATCATTGTTTGTTCCATTTTCCCTACTCCTTCGTATATATTAAAATTCCCGTCTGCCTTCGAGTGCTTTCATAATTGTTGCCTCATCCGCATAATCAATATCTCCACCTACTGGTAGTCCATGGGCAATTCGTGAAATACGGATCCCCGTATTTACTAAAACGGATTGAATATATTGAGCAGTTGCTTCCCCTTCCATATTCGGGTTTGTTGCTACAATAACTTCTTGCGCATCCGGCATTTCTTTGATGCGTTCAAGTAATTCAATAATTCGAAGATCCTCAGGACCCACACCATCCATTGGTGAGAGGACGCCACCAAGGACGTGGTACTGTCCACGAAACATACCCATTCTTTCAAAAGCTAATATATCTTTTGCTTCTTGTACAACGCAAAATATTGTCTTATCACGCGTTTCATCACGGCAAATTGAACATTTTGGCGTTTCCGAAATATTTCCACATGTTTCACAATACATTAAATTTTGTTTACTTCCAATAAGAGCCTTACTCATTTTCAGGACATCTTGCTCATCAAGTTTGGTTATAACATAGAGTGCCATCCGCTCAGCCGTTTTCGGTCCTACTCCCGGAAGTTGCTGTAAATTCTCAATGAGTTCAATTAATGGTTGGGGGTAATTCATCGCCACTATCCTTCCCTTCTTCGTATTTTTTTATTAAAAAATTCCCGGCATTTTCATGCCACCTGTCATTTTTTGTAATTCAGTCTCACTATACATTTCAATTTCTGTTATAAGCTCATTTAGGCCAAGGACCAACATATCTTGGAGTATTTCTTTATCTTCTAGTAATATGAGTGTATCATCAATTTCAATTCCAACTAGTTTTTTAGCACCTGTTGCTTTTAAGACAATCGCATCCCCCGCTGTTTTTTTCTCGAAAATTTTCACATCAATCTCTTGTTGCTTTTTCTCGATATCACGTTGAATTTTACCCATTTGTTTCATCATTTGTCCATATCCTGCCATTTTTTATGCAATAACCACTTTTGGCTACTGCCCTCTCTCTCTTTATTCTATTTTAGTGTTAGTCTATCGTTTTGACAATATCGCCAAATATTGCTACTGCATCCTGCACCACTTCATCAGCAATCTCAGTTTCAGTTATTTCTAATTCTAGGTTTATATTGCTAGACTCTTGGATATTAGCCCGCTTCTCAAGGCTTAGTTCCTCTGCTGCAAGCATTTGAATTGATTCGCATGTCACCTCATGTGCACGCCATTTATTTGCAAAAATCTCACGTTGTTTTTGCCACATTCCCTCGTCGGTTACAATAACTCTATATGCCTGTCCAAGTAGGATCGTTATATACTCTTCCACTTTTATTTTATTTATTTTCAACTGCAACTGATTTGCCAAACTCTTGTTATATGTTGATAAAAGCACTTCTATTGTGGTTCCTATTTTGGGTTCCATATCTTGAAGCATCATCGCAATTTGATTATTGGGATCAAATGATATTGTCTGCCATTTTCTTTTAATCCTATCTAATTTATTAGACTCAGGGTAAATCACAACTTCTGCCATTACACGTTGAAGTTGCACTTCCATTTTTTGAATGTGTAGCTCGCTATCAAAAATATCCTGTGGTTTTATTTCTTGGATTATTTTTGGTGCTGTCTTTACTGAAATGGGTGTACTTTTTTTGTCTGGGTTAGCGTTAGTATCAAGATGGGTTAGGATAGGTTCTTTTTTTGGTGCAAAGTCAAAAACAATATCAATACTTTCATTTACATCTTCACTTAGTTCATGTTCAAAGTAATCATAATTGAATAAGTCAGTGAGATCTTCCCGTGCAGATAACGTTTTTGCTTGCGCTTGTTCTTCAATTTGTGGCTTTTTAATTTCCTCCACTAGTGGTTTTTCAACTTGTGGCTTTTGCTTTTTTTCAACTTCATCCACAACTTCTAAAGTTGGGGGTAAGCTCATGGCTTTCTCAGGTTTTTTCTCAGGTTGGGAGCTGATAGCTCTTTTTTCTGACATTGTATAACTAAGTTCTAAAAATAACGCTTGTAACGCAATATATGGCAAATATGCTGTCTTCATTTCATATGCAAGCTGATTTAATTTTCCTACAATAGCAAATAGAATATCTACTGGATATTCCTCCTGTTCTGTTAACCCTTTTTCAATTACTTTTAACAGATATTTTAAAAATTCTTCTACAAAAAGTTGGATGTTTTTCCCAGAATCACTAATTTTTGTCAGGAGCTTGAGGATTTGTTCCGTATTACTTGTGAACAGATAATCTAGCATCTCTTTATATGTTTTATCTCCCACACTTCCAATAACCTCTAAAACAGCCTGTATATCCACAACACCATTACTATATGCTATAACCTGATCAAGCATGCTTAGTGCATCGCGCATCCCACCATCTGCGTAATCTGCAATATATGCTAAGGCATCATCCGTTATTGTCAGTTCCTCTGCAAGAACAATAGGGTTTAGACATTCGAGCATTTCTGTGATTGTAATTTTTTTAAAATCAAAGCGTTGAGTCCTTGAAATGATCGTCATCGGGATTTTATGGATTTCTGTTGTTGCTAGGATAAAAATCACATGTGCTGGGGGTTCTTCTAATGTTTTTAATAAAGCATTGAATGCTGCAGTTGAGAGCATATGCACTTCATCGATGATGTAGACTTTATACTTTATCCCCGTCGGTGCATACTTTGCAAACTCACGGATAAGTCGAATTTCATCCACACCGTTATTACTTGCTGCATCTAACTCAATAATATCTGTTGTCTGTTCACCATCAATTAGTTGACAACTCTTGCAGCTATGGCAGGGGAGAGGTCCATTTCCCGTGCAATTTACTGCTTCGGCAAAAATTTTAGCAATTGATGTTTTCCCCGTTCCACGCGGACCATGGAAAAGATAGGCATGGCCTATTTTGTTATTTATAATTGCATTTTCCAGTGTTTGAATGACATGTGTTTGCCCAACAATCTTGTCAAACGTTATTGGTCGGTATTTTCGATAGAGTGCTTTATACATATTCATGCTCACTTTCTTTTTTTCATCTTTTTATTATATCATGAAATACACTTTTTTTCCTGATTTCCGT
>BHER01000024.1 GCA_003864555.1 Erysipelotrichaceae bacterium
ACAAGGTTCGTTCGACTTGCATGTATTAGGCACGCCGCCAGCGTTCGTCCTGAGCCAGGATCAAACTCTCCATTTGATTGCTCATTGCTTATTTTTTTGAGTTTGCTTCTCTGAACTTCTGGGGTTTATTTTGTTCTGTTTAGTATTCAGTTCTCAATTTACTTCTCTTTTTGGCGCCTGTTTTGGCGACTCCCTTATCTTACCACTTTTCAACCTCTTCCGTCAACTCTTTTTATCCCTTTCTTTCTTTTTTTTGCTTTATTCCTGCACACTAGGTTGCGTTGCTACAGATGACCATTTCACCTACACATTATCGTATTGTTTTCTATATTGAAACATCCTTACTTCGCTTTTTATTGCTTTATTGCTTTATCAAATAATTTTTGCCTTTTCTATGGTAAAATGAAGAAAGACACCAATTTGAAAGGAGCCATCATGAAAAAATATAGCATTCTTTTATTCATCATTTTCATTTCTTTAAGTGCATGTGGATATCCACCAACTCATGATAATAATATAAGCGGAGGTAGTGGGGCAATACCAATCATCACCGAACCGATATCAATCCCTCCTTTACCAAGTCGGCTTACAGTCAATGGTGAAGCAACGTCCCTAAATGATACCCCGCTTTTAACTATTGGAGACGCACTCATACTTAGCCCCCTCATTTTACCAACTGATACTTTTGATACCATGCAATTTACAAGTATTGATGCGTTCGCTGGTATGAAAGTACTACATATTGTACCTTCAATTGATACGCCAATTTGCTCCATTCAAACACGCCAACTCGATAATGCAACAAGTGAATTCCCTGATATTTCATTTTTTACAATTTCTGCGGATACCCCTTTTGCTATGAAGCGTTTCGCTGATACTAATTCTATTCATGGTATGCAGTTACTATCTGACTATCAATCGAATACTTTCACCAAAAATAATCATATGTTTTTACCCGAATACGCATTATCTACCCGAGCATTAATTATTGTTGATGCAGAAAATACTGTCGTTTATCTTGAGTATGCACAAGAAATCACATCCGAGATAGATGTTGTCCGTGCAATTAATTTTATTCGTCAAAATTTCTAATTGCCTAATCCTTACTCGTTCCACTATATATCATGTAAAAGCCTTATTGGATATTTTCCAATGGCTTTTTTTATACCCATTACCAATACCTCCTATCTAGGTCTCCTCTTTAAGCATCTTTTTGATTAAAAAAGATATTAATATGGCAGGCAACTTTCCATTTTTTATAGGATGTGGCTAGTGCAGTCAAAAAAAACGAGGTTTCCCTCGCTAATAGTATTTTTAGTCATTCATTGCTGTAATATAGTGGTATGCATCTTGTCCAGCAATTGCACCATCTCCTGTTGCAGTTACAACTTGGCGCAGCACTTTTTCAATAACATCTCCAACGGCATAAACACCTGGAATTTCTGTTTTCATTTTTTCATCTACAATGATATTACCCTCATTATTTAATGCTGTTTTTCCTGCAACAAGTTCATTTCTTGGCGTTGCTCCAATATATACAAACATACCTGATACATTGAGCGTTCTTTTTTCTCCGGCTTTATTTTCTACGATAACACCAGAAAATTTATTATCTTCTTCTAAAATAGTTGCTAGCACTGAATCTAATACCAGTTCTATTTTATCTGACGCTTTGACTTTGTCAATTTCGATTTGATCGCCACGGAATTCCTGACGGCGATGCACGAGATAAACTTTACTTGCAAATTGCGTGAGGTAGCGCGCTTCTTCTAATGCTGAGTTTCCTCCACCGAAAACTGCTACTTCTTTACCACGATAGAATGCTCCATCGCATACTGCACAATATGATATTCCACGACCATCATATTTTTCACGGTTTGGTAAATCAAATGTTCGCTCTTGCGTTCCTGTTGCCAAAATAACTACTTTTGCTTTAAATGTTCTTCCATCTTTTGATGTAAGCGTATGAATTTTATTGGCATCTGTTTCTAAAGAGACGATAGATGCTGCATCAAATATTGCTCCATATGCTAACGCATGGGTGTACATTGAGTATGCTAATTGTGGCCCTCCTGTTTCAATAATTCCTGGCCAGTTCTGAATTTCTTGCGTTTTTACTAATTTTCCTCCTGGTGCATCGTGTTCTAATAATAAGGTCGATAATCCCCCTCGTGATGCATATACTGCTGCAGTCATCCCTGCTGGACCTGATCCGATAATTACGACATCATAAAGTGTTTGCTCCATTTTTTCCATCTCCATTTTTATTTGTTTGTTTTCTTCATTTTCAATTATAACATTAATATCCAAGTTTAAATCAGAAGATGCTTTAAATTTATAAAAAAAAGATTTCCAGTCTTACTGAAAATCTTTTTTTATGTTATCTTTTTGTTTTTTTGATTATCAGCGCTTCATATGGCATCAATTTTGATGGTATGTCTACTTGCCGGTAATTTGATAATATAATTTCATTCATACCTATATTATCAGCGATTATCGGGATCGGCTGTCCTTTTTCACTAAGATTTACTATGACTAAAAGTTGCTCATCCACACCAATTCTATTATAAGCAAAAATTTCAGGTGCTGTTTGGATATATTCAAATTCCCCTGTCATGAGCAGACTTTCTGTTTTACGTAATGCTATCAGTTTCTGATAAAATTTACGAATAGATTTCGCTGATTTTTCATCCTCGGCTGCATTTATATTGCGGTAATTTTTGCCAACATTAATCCACGGTATCCCCGTTGTAAATCCAGCATTTTGAGTATTATTCCACTGTAATGGCGTGCGGCTATTATCACGTGATTTCAACCGTAATATTTCGAGTGTCTCATCTTTACTAAAGCCTTTTTTTTGTAAGATATCATAATGATTAATTGCTTCAATATCGCGGTATTCTGAAATTTCTGTAAATTCAGGATTCAGCATGCCAAATTCTTCCCCTTGGTAGATATATGGGGTTCCCTGTAAAGCAGACATCATGATTGCAAGCATTGTTGCTCCCTCAAAATGGTATTTTTGCGGATTTACAAATCGTGAAATTGCGCGTGGCTGATCATGATTTGAGAGAAAGAGCGCATTCCAACCATTTCCCGTCTGCATTCCTTTTTGCCATGTGCAGATAAGCTCTTTAAGCTGTTTGTAATCTACTTTTGCATTGGACCACTTTTCCAATTTTAGGTAATCTACTTTGAGATGATGAAAATTAAAGACCATATCTAATTCTTTATTTTCGGGTTTCGTATATTCAATACACTGTTCAATTGTTGTTGAAGACATTTCACCTGCTGTCAATGTCCCAGGAAATTTCGCGAAAACTTCTCGATTCATTTCTTGAAGATACATATGAATTTTAGGACCATCCGTGTAATACTTTCGCCCATCAGCTTGTGCATTTTCTAATGTATCATCTTTGAAATCATGGCTCTTTGATAATAAATTCACAACATCTAAGCGAAATCCATTCACACCTTTTTCTAGCCACCATCTCATCATTTTATAAATTTCTTTACGAAGTTCTTCATTTTCCCAGTTCAAATCTGCTTGTCTTTCATCAAAAAGATGTAGATAATATTCTTCGGTCTCTGGTGTTTTAGCCCACGCAGAACCCCCAAACTTTGATTGCCAGTTTGTTGGTTCTGACACACCCTTTCCGTTTTTCCAGATATAATAGTTTCGGTATTTATTTGTTAAATCTTTTTTTGCTTCTTGGAACCATTGATGTTCTGTTGATGTATGATTAACAACAATATCCATCATGATTTTTAGACCTTTTTCATGTGCTTTTGTAACTAACTCATCAAAATCATCCATCGTTCCATACATTGGGTCGATTGCATAGTAATCTGCGATATCGTACCCATTATCATATTGTGGCGATTTGTACATTGGTGTTATCCATAAGTAGTCCACGCCTAAGTCTGCTAAGTAGCTAAGTTTTGAAATGATTCCTTGAATATCCCCAATACCATCACCATTACTATCATAAAAACTTTTAGGATATATCTGGTAAATGGTACTTTTTTTCCATTGTGCATTCATTTTTTATTCTTCTCCTGTGTTATCTTTATTTAATTTTGTTTTCGCAAAGACAAATGTTAATACAATAGGTATAACAATTGCTATAATCATTCCAATCAAAAATGGTATTTGCCCATCTTTTGTAATTGAAAGAATCCCAGGTAACCCACCAATACCAATACTTCCAGCTGTTACGCCAAAAACAGTTACAAATACTGCTGCGGTTGCTGAACCAATAATTGCTGCAATAAATGGATATTTAAATTTGATATTGATTCCGTAGAGTGCTGGTTCAGTTACACCAAGATATGCTGATATCGTTGCTGATGAACTTACCGCACGTGTTTTTGCATCTTTATAAATGAAGTATGCTGCAAGTGCAGCCGACCCTTGTGCTATATTACTTAGAGCAATCATCGGCCATATCATAGTTGAACCTAATTTTCCAATTAAAATTAAGTCGACTGCTAAAAATGTATGGTGTAATCCGGTGATGACAAGTGGTGCATAGATAAGCCCAAAAAGTATTGCTCCAAAAACTTTTAATGGTCCTGTTAATAATGCTTCAAATGTGAAGGCGATACCATTACCAATTTCACGTGATATTGGGCCTATTATTGTGTATGAAAAGAACAATGATACAAGTAATACTACGAGTGGCACAACGACTAATCTAATTGATTCATGTACACGCTTGTTCAAGAATACTTCCATTTTAGCCAGTAATATTCCGGAAAACATTGCTGGTAAAACTTGTGCTTGGTATCCAACTTTTTGAATTGAAAGTAAGCCGAAGTCCCATGCAGGTATGACCTCTCCAGTTACCTGTGCACCGGCAAAGGCGTAAGCATTCATAAGTTGTGGTGATACTAACATAATTCCTAAAACAATACCAAGTATTTCTGATCCACCAAATTTTTTAACAGTTGACCATGCTACCCCCACTGGTAGAAAATGGAAAATTGCTTCTCCAGGAACCCAGAGTATTGAGTTAAGTTGGTCTACCCAACCATATGTTGCTGCAAGTGTCCCACCTTCTCCATAAAATTCAATATCTCCGAGAACATTTCTTAGACCTAAGATGAGTCCCCCTGCGATAATTGCAGGTAATAGCGGAACAAAGATGTCCGCAAAAACCGAAATCGCACGTTCTAGTGGATTCATATTTTGTTTTGCTGCTTCAGTAACTTCTGCTTTATTTGCTTCTTCTACTCCACTTACTGCAATGAAATCTTTATAGTAATCCGAAACGCCATTCCCAATTATCACTTGAAATTGTCCTGCGTGTGTGAATGTTCCTTTTACTTCATCCAGTTCTTCAATTGCTTTTGCATCTGCAATATCTGTATTTTTGAGTACGAATCTTAGCCTTGTCACACAGTGACTTAAGGAAGCAATATTTTCTTTTCCCCCCACTAGTTCTAGTAATTGTTTTGATTCATCGGTATACTTTGCCATACTTAACACTCCTTCAATTATTTCCCGGGTTTGTTAGCCCTTACAAAATATATGATATCTTATTCGGACAAGTTTGTCAACTCATTCGAATAAGTTTTTGAATGGAAAAAAAGCAATATCTCTTTCTGATGAAAAAATATTGCTGTCTCTTTACTATATATGCAATTTTCTTCTACTGACATCAGTAAATACGAATTTATCCGGTCGATGGCGTGATTGCGTATATTCTAGGAGTGTCCCATCTTCTAAATAGACATGATTATGCATAACTGCCACTACATCATACCCAAGCATATCCAAGACTAGACAATCTTGTTTAGTTGCTTTTTCAATTGCTATTGTTCGGCGTGATAATGCAATAATCATTTTTTTTTCAACTTCGATATACTCATATATCGATTTCTCTGCTTGCCCTCTGCTTAAATCTTTTACGAGATCATAGCGAAAATAGTTAATATCATATATTATCCGTTCTCCATTAAGTTTTCTAATTCTCTCAATATATCGCACTACTATATCTGCTTTGAAAAGTGTTAGTTTTTCATCTGCCTCACCCATGAGTTTTTTTTCAAAGATAATAACTTCCGTTTTAAAATCTTGACCCGTTCGCATATTGACTTCCCGAAAACTTTCAATGCCACCTAAGTCAAAGCCAAATGATACTTGTTCTAATACATACACACCTTTTCCTTGTTGGCTGATTACATAGCCCTCACTTGTTAGTAAGTCAATTGCTCGGCGAATCGTACTTCTCCCAACACCATACATTTCCGTAAGCTGTGTTTCAGATGGTAATTTATCTGTAAATATTTTATTCAAAATTTTTGCTCTAAGGTCATCTCTAACCATGATATATTTTTTCATATTATTCCCCCTCCAAGCCACCAATACCCGCTACTTTATCTTCTTATTGTACCACTCGTACTATATTTTGTGCAATACTTACTTTATTCATAAAAAAAGGAAGCATTGCCCCCTATTTTCTAAATGTATCACTAATTTTTAAATTCATGATATTCCGTTGCAATTGTATTTGTGCTCGGGTAATATCGAGGCTACTCCCTTTTTTATCTTTAATGATTTCTTTATTCCGACGAATGTCTTCACGTACGCGGGCTTCATCAATCTCCTCAGCAAAAATTGCATCATCTGCAACTACTAAAAATGCATTTTCAATCATCGTGATATAACCACCGTGGATTGCAACAACATGTTTTTCGCCTTTTGCATCGATAAGGATAAAAGGTGCATCCTTAAGCACAGCAGCAATTGCCATATGATTAGGTAAAATTGTTATGTCACCTGCTGTTGTTGTCATTGTTGCTTGTGTTATTTTTCCTTCATATAGGATACGATCGAGTGCGATAATTTTTAACATCAACATATCTGCCATTTTCTACGCCTCACTTGCTAATAATTTTTGACCTTTAAGCTCTGCTTCTTCAATTGTTCCAACTGATGAGAAGGCTTGTTCAGGAAGACTGTCATGCTTCCCTTCTAAGATTTCTTTAAAGCCTTTAATCGTGTCTTTTATACCAACAAATTTCCCTGGAACTCCAGTAAATTGTTCGGCAACAGTAAATGGTTGTGAGAGAAAATTACGTACGCGGCGGGCGCGGCTTACGACTAATTTATCTTCTTCACTTAGTTCATCAAGACCTAGAATGGCAATGATATCAGCTAATTCACGGTAGCGCTGTAAAATATGTTGCACAGCTTGTGCAACAGCATAATGTTCTTCCCCTACTATAGCAGGATCGAGAATTCTTGATGATGATTGCAAAGGATCTACTGCTGGATAAATACCAAGTGCTGCAATTGAGCGATCAAGTACTGTTGTTGCATCTAAATGTGAAAATGTTGTTGCTGGTGCCGGATCCGTTAAATCATCAGCAGGCACATAGATTGCTTGGACTGATGTTATTGCTCCACGCTTCGTTGAAGCGATGCGTTCTTGAAATTCTCCCATTTCTGTTGCTAAAGTTGGTTGGTATCCAACAGCTGATGGTACCCGTCCAAGTAATGCAGAAACTTCTGATCCTGCTTGCGTTAGACGGAAAATATTGTCAATAAAAAGCAGGACATCTTGCTGTTTTTCATCACGAAAATGTTCAGCCATTGTCAACCCTGAAAGTGCAACACGAAAGCGCGCTCCCGGAGGTTCATTCATTTGTCCAAAAACAAGTGCCGTATTTTCAAGCACACCACTTTCTTTCATTTCGTAATAGAGATCATTCCCCTCACGTGTTCTTTCACCTACACCTGCAAAAACAGAGAGACCTCCATGATATTTTGCAACATTATTAATTAATTCCTGTACAAGGACAGTTTTCCCAACACCTGCACCTCCAAGGAGACCAGTTTTCCCACCTTTAGCATAAGGACAAATTAGATCAATAACTTTTATACCAGTTTCCATAATTTGAGCTTCATCACTTAATTCAAAAAACTTTGGTGCTGCACGGTGAATAGATGCACGTGGTGCTTTTTTGATATCCGCATCATCTTTATTATCGATTGCTTCACCAAGAACATTAAACATTCTTCCAAGCGTTACATCACCTACGGGCACTGTAATTGTCTCTTTTCGATCTATTGCAACCAATCCGCGTGCAAGTCCCTCTGTTGGTCCCATAGCAATACAACGGACAATCCCATCACCAAGATGTTGTGCAACTTCTACTACTAGTTGACCAGTTGGTGTTTCAATCTCAACAGCATTTTTAATTGCTGGTAAGTGATTATTCGGAAACTGGATATCCAGAACCGGTCCTGTTATTTTGACAACTTTTCCATTTTTCATTTTGGACCCTTCCTTTCATATTTGCATTTTTATTTTTTTTATGTTGTTTCGCTTCCACCAATAATTTCAGCCATTTCTTGTGTTATACCAGCTTGTCTTTCACGGTTGTACAATAATTGAAGCTCATCAATAAGCTCCCCACCACTTTTATTGGCATTATCCATTGATAGACGGCGGATTGCCTCTTCACTTGTTTGAGCATCAAGATAATGTATATATGTTGTACTCTTTATATTCTTACGAATTAAGTAATCGAGAAATTCATCCGGATTAGGTTCAAAAATTGTATACGGTGCAAAATCAACTTTTGCATCTTCAAGAAGTGTATCCATATCAGCAATTGGTAATAGTTGATCCATTTCAATTTCTTGAATCAATGGGTTGATATACCTTGTATACAACACACGAATTGCATCAAATTCACCATTATAGTAGCGTTCAATGACATCTAGTGTTATCCCTTCTCTTAACTCAGAATAACTTAGCACATCCGTTTCACCAATAAGCGCTCTAAATACTGGGACTTCATAGTGCTTAGCCTTATTATTCCCTGATTTCCCCACCATATAAACACATGGTTTTTCATGTGGTGCTGCCGCTAATGTTTGTTGCAATTTTCGCATAATATTAACATTATATCCCCCGCATAAACCAAAATCAGAAGTAAACACAATATATGCGATATTGATTGGATTGGGAATTTTTCTTAAAAACGGGCTATAGGCACTTTCATCACTGTAATGTGCTGCTGCTAAAATTTCAGAAATATGCCTTTTAACTAGTTTCTCGTATGTCTTTAATGTTTCAATTCGCTTCTGGTTTTTCTGAAGTTTTGCCATTGAAACAAGATACATAGCATGCGTTATTGAACCAATTTTTTGAACCGATTCAATTCGTTTTTTTATTTCTGCTGTCTTCGCCACGGAAGAACACCTCGCTTTTTCAATATCTAGTTATCCAGATTAGTTATCTTTAGAGAAAAAATTTCCATAAAAGCATCCAGCGTTGCTGCAATTTCTATTTTTATTTCATCCGTCAGTTCTGGATTATCGATAATTTTATTACATAAATCCGCACTATTTACTTTTGCAAAATCTAAAAGACTCTTTTCAAAGTCAAAAATAAGGACATCTGGAATTTTATCGATATATGCTTCTTTAATAGCGAACAGAATAAAAACCTGTTCTACCATTGATAATGGGTTATTATTTTGTTGTTTGAGTAAATCTTGAATTTTTCTTCCGCGATTTAAAATGCTCTTCGTATAGTCATCTACACTTGAACCAAATTGCGAAAAAGATTGCAATTCAAAATACTGGGCCAATTCAATTTTGAGCGTCCCAGATAATTTTTTGATAATTGCCTTTTGGGCACTACCACCAACACGAGATACCGAAAGCCCTGTTGCTATTGCTGGTCGTTGACCGGCATTAAACAAGTCTGTTTGCAAAAAGATTTGTCCATCCGTTATTGAAATAACATTTGTTGGGATGAATGCTGAGATATCTCCAGCTTGCGTTTCAATAATTGGCAATGCTGTTATGGATCCTCCACCTTTTTCTTCATTTAATCTCCCTGCACGTTCAAGCAATCTTGAGTGTAAATAGAATACATCCCCAGGATATGCTTCGCGTCCGGGTGGGCGACGAAGTAAAAGTGAGATTGTTCTATATGAAATAGCATGTTTTGTTAAATCATCATAGACAATTAACACATCTTTACCCTGTTCCATCCACTCCTCAGCAATTGAACATCCAGCATAAGGTGCAATATATTGTAATGGTGATAATTCACTCGCACCAGCTGTTAAAATAACGGTATATTCCATAGCTCCTGCTGCTTCTAATGTATGGTATAACTGCGTAATATTCGCATTTTTTTGCCCTATTGCAACATATACACAATACATATTTTGACCTTTTTGATTAATGATAGCATCCACTGCAATTGAAGTTTTACCCGTTTGACGATCTCCAATAATAAGCTCTCTTTGTCCACGTCCAATTGGTATCATGGCATCAATTGCTTTTATTCCTGTTTGTAAAGGGTTAGACACACTTTTACGTTCCATAACACCTGGTGCTACGCGCTCAATTGCTCTAAATTTAGTATGTTTAATTTCCCCTAGTCCATCAATAGGCATACCAAGTGGGTTAACAACTCTCCCAAGTAATGCATCACCAACACCAACAGAAGTAACTTTTCCTGTTCGACGTACGAGCACACCTTCTTTGATATCACCATCTTCTTCTAAAAGAATAATCCCAACCGCATTCGTTTCAAGGTTTAAGACCATCCCTTCAGTTCCATTTGGGAAAACAACTAATTCTCCTGATACAACACCATCAAGACCATCTGCTGTAACTATTCCATCCCCTACTGTCAGGACTCTTCCGACTTCTTGCTGTTCTACCTCTTTGTTCAAGTTTTGTAGTTGCTTGAGCAATGAGCTTGTTAATTCATCTAGCTGTGTTTTCATTTTTCCTACACCTCTTTTTCATATGTTCGCATAACTCTTTTTAATTTTGTACTAATTGTATCATCAAATAAGCTACTTCCTATTTGTATACGTACACCACCAATAATATTTCGATCAATATTGTGCTCACGCATCAATTTTTGCTTTGTTCTTTTTTCAAATATATCGACAAGTTTCTGTAAGTAGGCTTCCCCTACTTCTGTTGCTGTTGTTATATAAATACGTTCAATATTGTTTTCTTCAAAATATATTTCTTCGTATGCTTTTGTAATTTTGCTCAACAAAATAATTCTGCCTTTTTCATCAAGTAAACGAATAAAATTCTTTACTTCAGGCAGAAAATGTTCTAACTCTTTTTCTATCCATACTAATTGCTGTGCATCATCAATCATGCTCTCGCTATAGAAATTTGCAATTCCTGTTTTACCTTCAAAAATTCCAGACAAAACCGCTAGCTCGCTTATGACACTTGAATCTGCTATCGTTCTAAATAGGGCCAAAGCATAATTATGTGCTACCGTCATGTCATCCATTATTGCTCACCCATCTTTTCAATGAAGCTTTCAATTTGCATTTCTGTCTGCTCTTTTGAAGCTTTCGATTCAAGGAATTGTGATGCTACTTTTGTTGCCATATCAACAGCTTGTTTTTGCATTTCTTCTGTTAAGCGACGGCGTTCATACTCAAGTTGTTTATCTGCTGCAAGTCGTTTATTGTCTAATTCAAGCTTTAGGCTTCTTGCCTGCGCTTCAACCATCATTTTTGATGTTGCCTCAGCTTTTTTCAACATATCTTCTGTTTTATCATTAATATTTTGTAGTTTTACTTGTGCTTCCACAAAAAGTACTTGTGCATCATCTTTTTGATGTTGCGCTTCCACAATAACAGTTGTTACAATGCTTTGGCGTTCTTCAATATACTTCAAAAAAGATTCCCATCCAACACGATAAATAATGTAAAATACAAAAACAATGAGTAAGGTTTGGAGCCCCATATTTAGTAATACTGTCCATAGTACATTGACTTGCTCATCCATAAAATTCGCCTCTTTCCGTCCATATCAACCATGGTTTTTGATAGATACCCTTCTCTTAAAGATAAAAAATAATAAGCATCGCAACTACGAATCCGTAAATTGCTGGTGATTCTGAAATACCATATGTGATATAAGCTCTATTCATGATTCTATTTTCAGCCTCAGGATTTCTTGCAATTGCCTCAGCAATTTTCCCTGCTGAAATCCCTTGTCCAACTCCGGTACCTATTCCTGCAAGAATTGCTATTCCTGCACCGATTGCTTTCCCTAATGTTACTATTGCGTCTGCCATTTGTGTTTGTTCCATATTATAAAACCTCCATTTATTTCATTTCCATTTTGGAATGATTCTTGTCTTCGTGTATGAGGTGACCAAGTCTACCTTTGATATAAGAAATTGTTAATGTCATAAAAATTAAACTTTGAATTGTTGCAATGAATAAGTCGGAATATAGTGATAATATCCCACCAAATATTGGATAAAGTATCAAGAAATTTGCATTCGCTAAGGCCATTTTCATCAGCTCAGCAAGTACAATCCCTGCTAACATATTACCAAATAACCTCATTGAAATTGAGATGACTTGTGAAAAAACTTCAACAAGATTTAGCGGAAACATGATCCAAAATGGTTCAAAAAAGCTTTTAAAATACTCCGCCGGTCCTGCCGATATTGCCAATACATGGATAATAATACCTACAAGCAATCCCAAGCCTAATGCGATAAATACATTCGCTGCTGGTGGATTAATTCCCCAGAGTGCCGTTGTATTTATTAGCATTAGCAGAATAAAAAGATTCACTGCGAAAACATGTAAACTCTTCTCATACTTATCGGGTATTCCCTCCGTTGGACCACCACTAAATTTCCAAAGTGATTCTGCAATCACTAAAAAAACATTTGGCTTCTCATCACGCTTCTGTTTTTTCGAAAAATATCTCAGTGAAAATGACATAAGCAACATAACTAATAGTGCGATAGCAATGTATACTACACCCATATAGATGACTACTTTTTGCCCCATAAACATTATTGGGATGCCGTGCTCAAGACCTGAAATATCAAGTTCCATAACTTCTCACTCCTTTTTCTACTAATCTGCTACTTCACTTATGGAAAGAATGCCTCTTTTTCAAAAAAATCACGTTGTTTCATCTTAACCCTTCCTTACTTTGATAAAATCTAAAATCCACAGTATCACATAAGCAATGATATATGTGAAAAATCCTAGAATATATGCACCAATATTAAAAAACTCAGGCATATTTTTAGAAATAATAGCACCCGCTACGAGTACCAGTAATTTTGGCAATGTGCCAATTGCACCACTTGTTGGAGCACTACTCTTATCTGCATACATTTTTTTGAATGTTATATACGAAATAGCAAGGCATATTCCCCCAGCAATACTTCCAAACAGATAGCCTAATACAAGTGCTTTTGCTATGATAAATAAGCTGATGCTTCCTCCAAGTGCAAGTAGGACCCAAATTAAAAATATTTTTTTATTATTGTTGCTTATTTCTTCCAATTTGATGCTCCTCCCAAATAAAATATCGCCACGGTTTTCAGGGTGAAATACCCTGTTAGCTTAAGGATTTTGCCGTGGATTTCCTTTAATTATTTCTGCATAGATACATTATAC
>BHER01000025.1 GCA_003864555.1 Erysipelotrichaceae bacterium
CCTTTTTTCATTATCAGTTGCAGTTGGACTAACACCCGAGATGCTACCAATGATTGTTACTGCAAATCTTGCTAAGGGTGCAAATGAAATGGCGAAGAAGAAAACGGACGTAAAACATTTGCATGCTATTCAGAATTTCGGTGCAATGGATATTTTGTGTACGGATAAGACAGGAACATTAACAGAGGATAAAATAATTTTAGAAACATATTTGAATATAGATGGGCAAGAAGATGACCGAGTACTAGAATATGCCTATTTTAATTCATATTTTCAAACAGGGCTTAAAAACTTAATTGATGTAGCAATCATTGAGCGGGGTAAAGAAATTGGTTTGGCTGATATACATAAAAAAATGAAAAAAGTGGATGAAATCCCCTTTGATTTTGAAAGACGCCGAATGTCAGTAGTCATTGCTGATGGCAACGGGAAAACACAACTTGTAACAAAAGGAGCAACAGAAGAGATGCTGGCAATTTGTTCCCACACGGAGCAAGGTTCGATGGTTGTCCCTTTAACCGCAGAAATACGCACACAGATTTTAGCAATTACTGAAAAACTTAATAATCAGGGCATGCGTGTTATTTTAGTTGCTCAGAAAACTAATCCATCACCAGAAGGTCTTTTTGGTGTGAAAGATGAAATGAATTTAGTGCTAATTGGTTGTATTGGATTACTTGATCCACCGAAGCTTAGTTCAAAAAAAGCAATTCATGCGCTTAATGCGTATGGTGTTGCAGTCAAAGTGTTAACGGGGGATAATGAACTTGTTGCCCGGAGTGTTTGTGGGCAAGTTGGTTTAGATGCATCACAAGTATTGATGGGACAAGAAATTGAAGAGCTTTCGGATGAGCAACTCAAAATTGTAATTGAAGATGTGACAATTTTTGCAAAGTTATCACCAATCCAGAAAAAAAGGCTCGTACAGCTTTTTCAAGAATTAGGACATACCGTTGGTTTTATGGGAGATGGGATTAATGATGCCGCTGCGATGAAACAGGCGGATGTTGGGATTTCGGTTGATACAGCAGTGGATATTGCAAAAGAATCAGCAGATATTATTCTATTAGAAAAAGATCTGATGGTACTTGAACGTGGGGTTATTGAGGGACGGCGGACATTTGGGAATATTACAAAATATGTAAAGATGACGGCATCATCTAATTTTGGGAATATGTTTTCAGTTTTAGTTGCAAGTGCATTTTTGCCTTTTTTACCAATGTTACCTATTCAATTACTAGCATTGAACTTAATTTACGATTTCGCACAAATTGCCTTACCTTGGGATAATGTCGATGATAGCTATTTACGCAAACCCCGAAAATGGGATGCAGTGGGAATAAGACGATTTATGATTTGGATTGGACCAACAAGTTCAATTTTTGATATTACGACATTTCTTTTACTCTATTTTGTTTTTAAGGGTTCATTACAAACCCCAGAAGCGATTGCAACTTTCCAAACAGGCTGGTTTATTGAAAGTTTACTTACACAGACACTCGTAATCCATCTGCTAAGAACAAAAAAAATACCTTTCCTTCAAAGCCGAGCATCCTTTGCAGTATGCGTGGGGACAGTTTTTGCATTGACAATTGGAATTATTGTTCCATACACAATTGTTGGAGAAACATTAGGCATGGTTGTACTTCCTATAGTGTACTATTTCTGGATGTTTTTAACACTTATTGCTTATAGTATTGTTGTACAATTTGTAAAATCATGCTATATTAAAAAATATAAAACATTCCTATAAAAAAAAACAGTGCTTTATTTTTTAAGATAAAGCACTGTTTTTTATTGTATCAGGTAAAGTAATAGTTAAGAAAATCTGGCTACTTTCTTTTTGATAGCTGACTTTTAGGTCGCCACCATGGAGTTCAATGATTTTCTTGCTAATTGATAAGCCTAAGCCATTGCCTTTTTCTGCGGTATTCATGCGAAAAAAAGGAACAAAAAATTGGCGAAGTTCCTGTTGAGAAATTGGGAGGCTGGCATTTGAAATTATAATTTTTGTTAGCTGCTCTATATGGGTTGCACAAATGGTAATATCACTTTTACTTGGACTATATTTGATAGCATTGACAAGTATATTGAGGAGTACCTGTTCAAAAAGTTGCCCGTCAGCTAAGATTGGGAGCGGGGTTTGAATATCAAGGATGATATTATTCTGATTAAGTGCTGCTTGATTTTTAAGTCTAGAGGCTGCCGTGGTAATAAGGGTATCGCCTGCTATTTGCTTTTTTTTGATAATATAGGTACGACTTTTTAATTTTGTTAAATCAATGAGTTGGTTAATTAAGCGCTCCATCTGATTTGTCTCTGCAAGAATCATTTTAGCAAAATCATGTGGTGCATCTTGTGTTTGTGCTTCAATAATTTCAGTAGCTCCTCGAATAACTGTTAAAGGGGTTTTTAATTCATGCGATGCATGTGCAATAAAGGTTTCTTGGGCAAGTTGGATATTTTTAGTTTCCGTAACATCCGTAAGTATAAAAAGCATACCAGTTATTTTTTTTTGAGCATCTACGGAGGGTGTTGCTAAGATTTGGTAAAATTCACGGTGAATTTTCAATAGTATCGTTGCTTTTTTTTCAAGCATCATTGATGTACTGATAAAGGATTTGAGGGCGAAAGGGAGATTACAATTTGGGAAAAGCGTGAGGAATGATTGGTTGGAAATGCCGATTTCGCTATTTTTTTCAATTAAAAAGATGGGTGTTGCAATTGAGTTTATCACTGTTTGGAGATAGCTATTCATATGCGCATTTGCATTTTTGAGATCCTCACCTTTTTTATAAGCGAGTGAGGAGAGATACTCAGTTTGTAATTGTTGCTCAATACTTTGATTTTTTTGTTTTGAATAGATATAAATTACTGTAATTATAATGAGGATTAGTGCTGGAATGGGGAAAAAAAATCCGAGGAGTGCAAGGAGAATAATGAGGAAATAAATTTTATTTATGTTTTTAATCATTAGGCATCACCAGAAATTTCAGAATCGGCATCTGCTCGAAGCGATAAGGCGTAGCCCACACCACGAATAGTCCGAAGGGTAAGTTTACTATGTAATTCAAGTTTTGAGCGTAATTTAAAAATATGGACATCAACAGTTCGATTTCCACCATCATAATGATACCCCCAAATTGTAGAAAGGAGATGTTCGCGGGTGAAAACTTTCAAAGGGTTTTGGACGAAATATGAGAGCAAATCATACTCTTTTTTTGTTAATTTTAGTGGGGTCATATGAATGAGAACCACTCGTGTTTCCATGTCAATTACAAGGTCTTCATAGGATATTTTAAGGGGACTTATCGCCCGTTCTACAGGATTTTTACGTAAATATGCTTTAATACGGGCAATCAATTCACGTGTTGAAAATGGCTTTGTTAGATAGTCATCAGCACCATGTGAAAAGGCTTCGATTTTATCAAATTCTTCTCCCCGAGCAGTTAGCATAATTATGTGAACTTCAGGTGATGTTTTCCGAATTTTCGCACAGAGATGTAATCCTGAAATTCCAGGTAGCATCCAGTCGAGTAGATAGATTATGAAGTTTTCAGTGGCCATTTTTTCTAAAGCAGTTTCACCATCAAGACAGTGGGTTATCGTGAAACCTGCCTGCTCAAGGTCATATATAAGAATTTTTGCAATATTTTGATTATCTTCAACAAGAAGAATTTTTTGGTTCATGTGGATCACACTTTCTCTAATTAGTTACCCTTATTATATAATAAAATGCTGACTAGTCAACGAAAGTGATAGTGAAACGGTTTTTTTTAACAGAAAATTAACAGAGAGAATATCAAATATTAATATAAAATTGTTATACTAAGGCTAGTAAAGAGTTGAAAGGATAGGTAAAGATGAGAAAAGCCAAAATATATGGAACCGTTTTTGTCATGATAGCATTTATACTAGTAAGTTGTTCAAGTAATATTGAGAGTGACCAAATACGAGGTAAAATATTAATTGATGGTTCATCAACTGTTGCACCTGTAACGGGAGCGATAATTGAAATTTTCCAAGAAGAAAACAATGTAATTGATATCACAATGGGTATTTCAGGAACTGGTGGTGGGTTCAAAAAATTCATTAGTG
The DNA here is from genome assembly GCA_003864555.1 of Erysipelotrichaceae bacterium. Lineage (GTDB taxonomy): Bacteria > Bacillota_I > Bacilli_A > Culicoidibacterales > Culicoidibacteraceae > BHER01. The sequence goes on from BHER01000025.1 coordinate 4,099, forward strand.
GTGAGACTGCTATTAGTAATGCGTCAAGACCTATGAAACCTGAAGAAAAAGCAGCAGCAGCAGAAAATGGTGTGAAGTATTATGAACTAGGTGTTGCAAAAGATGCAATCGCATTTGTTATAAATCCTGAGAATACATGGCTGGAGAATATAAGCATCGAGCAATTAGCGGAAATTTGGAAAAAAGATAGTGTAATCACTCGCTGGAGTGATTTGGATAGTAGTTATCCAGATGAAAAAATAAATCTTTTTGGTCCGGGGACTGATTCAGGGACATATGATTATTTTAGAGAAGTAAGTGTTGGTGCGAAAGCAGAAATACGAAGTGATTATACGGCAAGTGAGGATGATAATGTCCTAGTTATCGGGGTGTCGGGAGATAAGTATGCTCTTGGATACTTTGGTTTTATATACTATGCAGAAAATCAAAACCGACTCAAAAGTGTTCCAATTAATGGGGTAGAGCCATCGGAAAAAACAGTAAATAGTGGTGCATACACGCCCCTTTCACGGCCATTATATATTTATGTAAATAAAAGTGAATACCAAGAAAATCCAGCAGTAAAATTATTCGTTGATTATTATTTAGAGACAGTGAGTAACGTTGTAATTGATTTAGGTTATCCCGCATTAACTGCAGCAGAATATGAAAGTGAACGTGAAAAACTAAAAGACTAGGAATGAATGAAAACAATGCACTTTTTGGTGTAATAAAGGTTTAATTTTTCAGAAGAATACGTTATAATATCATGTGTGAAGGGATATTAATGGATAAGAGAATTCTTAATATCCCGTCTTTTCATGTTTTAAATAAAAAAAGTGAGGGACAATAATGAAAAAGAGTTTTAGCGAAAGTGTTATTGAGTGGATTATTCGAATATTTGCAGGATTATCAATTGTTATAACAATTGCCATTGTGGCTATTTTAATTACCGAGTCCATTCCATTTTTTAGAGAAGTTAGTATTTTTGAGTTTCTGGGAACAAAAACCTGGAGCCCAAATTCAGAACCGGGTAATTTTGGTGTCCTCCCACTACTTATTGGGACGTTTATGATTGTTATTATCTCAGCAATATTTGCCCTGCCATTAGGTTTAGGGGCAGCGGTATATATGAGTGAGTATGCAACACCAAAAGTACGTGCTTGGGTAAAACCAATTTTAGAAATTTTGGCAGGTATCCCATCAGTTGTGTATGGATTTTTTGCACTTAAATTCATTACACCTATTATACAAATGATTTTCCCCGGCACCTCAGTATTTAATGCAATGAGTGCAGCGATTGCAGTTGGGATTATGATCACACCAACAGTTGCATCTCTTAGTGAGGATGCTTTGAAATCAGTGCCAACAGCAATTAGGGAAGCATCATATGCTTTAGGAACAACAAAATTTGAGACAATTACAAAAATTGTTATTCCAGCAGGTTTTTCAGGAATTATGTCATCTTTTATCCTTGCAATTTCACGTGCAATTGGTGAAACAATGATCGTTGCTGTTGCAGCGGGTGCAACACCTGTACTAACATTTAACCCACTGAATAGTATCCAGACAATGACAGGTTATATTGTTAATAAGGTGCAGGGTGAGGTAGTAGTTGGGACAATTGAGTATCAGACAATTTATGCAGTAGCATTATTACTATTTGTTATCACGCTTTTTTTCAATTATTTTGCAAAATTCATTGCGAAGAGATATCAGAATAAATATGATTAAAATAAAATGAGATATGGCTCAAAAATTGACAACAGAAATATTACAAGCATAAGAAAAAGGAGTGTTCATTTTGGTGAAAGTCGAATATGACAAGAATCGAATTGCAAAAAGAAATTTTAAAAGTAATATGTTTGCAACATTCGTTCTAAGTGTCATCATACTATGTTTTGCAACGCTTATATGGTTGATTACAAGTATTGTTATTGATGCAGCCGGTTGGATTGATTGGCAATTTATTATGAGTTTTCCATCACGATTCCCTGAAAAATCAGGGGTTTTACCTGGATTAGTTGGCAGTTTAATTTTGACAATTAGTATTTCGGTTATTGCAGTACCAATTGGCGTTGGATCAGCGATTTACTTAGAAGAATACGCAAATCGGAAAGGTCTTTTTTATAAGATTATTGATATCAGTATTTCAAATTTATCAGGAGTCCCATCAATAATATACGGGATTTTAGGATTAAGTTTATTCTCACTAATAACCATCCTAAAAGGAACAATTCTTGCGGGAGCGATTACCTTATCATTACTTATTTTACCGGTTGTCATCGTATCTTCGCAAGAAGCACTTAAAGCAGTGCCACGCTCGCTTAAAGAAGCAGCATATGGTTTAGGAATGTCAAAATGGCAAATGATCGTAGCAGTTGTTATTCCTTATGCACTGCCCGGGATGCTTACGGGAGTCATTTTAGCACTTTCCCGTGCTATTGGTGAGGGTGCACCATTGATTGTTATTGGTGCTGCAACTTTTGTCAATAAATTACCAAGTTCACTGACCTCATCATTTACAGCATTACCGATTCAAGTATTCTATTGGTCAAGTTTACCAAAAGCAGAGTTTCAAAATGTTGCAGCAGCAGGGAGTATTGTCCTTATTGCAGTATTATTACTTTTTAACTCAATTGCGATTATTTTGCGAAATAAATATCAGAGAAGACAGTAGGACACGTATTAGCGGATGAGACATAAGATAAAGACTATTGAAAGAAGAGGTAATTATATGAGTAATAATAAAAAAATTGTAGTTGAAGATTTCGGTTTTTATTATGATAAATTTAAAGCACTTAAAAATATTAATATTGAGTTAGAGGAAAAAACGATAACAGCCTTTATCGGTCCTTCTGGTTGTGGGAAATCAACTTTCCTACGCTCCCTCAATCGGATGAATGATTTGATTGAAAACATTCACTATGAAGGCAAAATTATTTTAGATGGGGATAATGTACTATCTAAAAAATATGATGTTGTGCAGTTACGCAAACAAGTTGGGATGGTTTTTCAAAAACCAAATCCTTTTCCAAAAAGTATTTATGAAAACATTGTGTATGCACCAAAATTATATGGGATTAAAGGGAAAGCAGAACTTGATGAACTTGTTGAAAAAACATTACGCTCCGTTGCTCTTTGGGAAGAAGTAAAAGACAAGTTACATAAATCAGCACTTGCACTATCAGGGGGACAACAACAGCGCCTATGCATCGCAAGAACAATTGCTATGAACCCTGAAGTTATTTTAATGGATGAACCAACAAGCGCATTAGATCCAATCTCAACTGCAAAAGTTGAGCAGTTAATTTCAGAACTCAAAAATGATTATACAATTATTATCGTGACACATTCAATGCAACAAGCAGCAAGAATTTCTGATAAAACTGCATTTTTCTTAATGGGTGAAATTATTGAAATTGGAGAAACGGGGCAGCTATTTTCGATGCCACGTGATCAAAGAACCGAAGATTATATAACGGGGAAATTTGGTTAAATTAAAAGTAATATGGATAAAATTGAAAGGAATGTTAAAAAATGGTAAGAATTATTGATGAACATTTAAATATTGTTGTGGAGAAGATATCAAAATTATTTGATATGACAACGAATGCTTTTGAAGAAGCATTGATTGCTTTTGAAACGGATAATCGAAAAAAAGCATTGAAAATCACTAAAAATGATGCAAAGATTAATGAAATGGAAGAGGAAATTAATGAGGATACTATTCGTGTTATCACATTACAAGCACCAGTTGCAAGTGATTTGCGGCTGCTTATTGCCTCACTTAAAATTGCTGGGCAGCTTGAAAGAATTGCTGATTATACTGTAAATATTGCAGATCATGTTCTTATTGGTGAAGAAGAGGACGAGACGACAACAGCTGTTGACAAAAACATTTCGGAGATGATTAAGTATGTTGTTGAGATGCTTAGAGTTGCAAAGACTGCCTACTTGGATCAAGATATTTATTTAGCAAAACAAGTTATTGATATGGATAATAATTTGGATAAAATTTATACTAAATCTATTAATAAGCTTGCAAAAACAGTAGGAGATACGATGGATGGTGAAGAATTGCCAGAAGCAAATCTTAATTCAGTTTTGATGGTTAAGTATATGGAGCGTGCGGGGGATCATGTTACAAATATTGCGGAACAAATTTTTTATCTTGTGAAAGGTCGTAATTATGATATCCATCATGTATCAACGCTTTTTGATAATGGTGAAGACTAAAACTAGGAGTAAAAGGCATCTAAATGATGTCTTTTTTTCTTTTAAAATATAAAATACATGCGGAGGTATGTTATAATTAGGAAGAATAGAAAGCTGACATAGAAGCTTTTTGAAGCTATTTTAGGAAGGATACTGTGTAATGAAAAGAGTAGAGAAACAAAACCATATTTATGCGATGTCGGCAAAAAATGAGGCAGTTTTGCGTGTTGAATCAGGTGAAAGAGTGCTGTTTGAAACCTGTGATTGTTTTACAGACCAAATTAAACTTGCAACAGACACATTTGAAAGCTTAGATTGGGATCGGATTAATCCGGCAACAGGTCCCATCTATATTGTGGGTGCAGAAGTTGGCGATATTTTGGCAATCGATATTGAAAAAATTACGATTGCAGCACGTGGTGTTGTTGCAACGGGAGATGGCTTAGGTGTGCTTGGTGAGTTTTTCCCTGAAAATCACATCACTTTTGCGGAAATTGATGAAGAATTTGTTTATTTTGAAGATTTAAAAATTCCGTTAAATAAGATGGTAGGTGTAATTGGCACCGCACCTGCAGGAGCAGAAATATCATGTGGAACGCCAGCAGATCATGGTGGGAATATGGATACCAAAATCATTACTGAGGGTACACGACTCTATTTACCGGTACATATTGCGGGGGGATTGCTTGCTATGGGCGATTTACACGCTTGTATGGGTGATGGCGAGGTTGGTGTTTCTGGTCTTGAAGTAAGTGGAGAAGTTATTGTGAGAGTTGAGGTCTTAAAAGGTTCAACTATCCCAACACCAGCTGTTGAGAATTTGGAGATATTTAGTACAATTGCATCACATGCAGATATTAATATTGCAATTACAATGGCAACTAAGGCGATGGCAGACTATATTGTTGCGCAAACTGGGCGTAGTTTAGCAAGCGCAACACAGCTACTATCACTGGCTGGAAATTTGCGAATTGGTCAGGTAGTTGATCCAAATAAAACAGTTCGGATGGAAATAGCACGCGAATTTTTGGCAACTAAGGGGATGAGATAATGGAGAATTATCAGGCAGTTGCACTTGCACAAAATCAGTTTTTGGAAACAGAACGGCTGATTTTGCGGCCGGTTGTGCTTACTGATGCAGATGCACTCTATGCATATGCTAGTGATGCTGAAACAATTAAATATTTGAGTTTTGAAAAGCATGAGAGTATTGATGAGAGTTATCAGGCAATTGCAAGCTATTTTCTTGCAAGCCCTTTGGGGAAATATGCACTTGTTTTAAAAGAAGATAAGACAATGATTGGGACAATTGACCTGCGTTTAGACGTAGGGTATATTGCCGAAATTGGCTATGTTTTAAATCCTAAATTTTCTGGTCGAGGGTATATGAGTGAGGCTGCAAAAAGGATCGTAAAACTGGGATTTGAACAATGTAATTGTAAAAAAATCTATTCGAAATATGATGTGAGCAATGGTAAATCAGGAAAAGTTATGGAACGTATTGGGATGAAACCAGAAGGGATATTACGTGCTAGTTTTGAATTGAAAGGCAAGCTATCGGATATTGCTTATTATGGGATTTTAAAAAAGGAATATGATGCTTTATGATGATTAAAAATGATTGGGATGCTCTGTTAAAGCATGCATATAATTCAAGTCATTTTTTAGAATTACAAGATTTTTTAGCGAAAGAGTACGAGGGAAAGCAGATTTACCCAAAATACAGTTCAATATACCGGGCATTGGAACTTTGTAGCTATGCACAAACACGCATCGTAATTTTAGGACAAGACCCCTATCATGGTGAGGGGCAAGCGGATGGTTTGAGTTTTTCCATTGGAAGTAAAGAGGCAAAATATCCACCATCGCTACGTAATATCTTTAAAGAGCTAGAGGCTGATAGAGGGATTATCCGAACGAATAAAAATTTAAGTGATTGGGCAAAACAGGGGATTCTTTTACTAAATACAGTATTAACAGTTGAAAAAGGTAAAGCTTTCTCCCACAGTAACAAGGGGTGGGAAAAATTTACCGATGAAATAATAAAAAAATTAAACGAGAAGGAAGACCCAATTATCTTTCTACTCTGGGGTAATTACGCACAAAAAAAAGCAGCGCTGATAACAAATGAAAAACACGAGATACTCGTTGGAGTCCATCCAAGTCCGCTCTCAGCTTATAGAGGATTTATAGGGAGCAAGCCTTTTTCTAAAATTGATACAATAATTTTGAATAGCAATGGAAAACAGATAAAATGGTAAGTTTAAAATGAGAGGAAAATGAAAATGAAAAAATTACTAACACTTATGTTTACGTCTTTATTATTATTAGGAGCTTGTGGGGTTAAAAGTAGTGAACTTGAGCAAAAAGTTGAAGAAATTCAAGCAAATATTTCTATTTTGGAATCGAAGCAGAGTGGGAGGGTGTCTGTAGAATCGGTTAAAGAATATTATACTGAGGAAGTAATCTACTGGACACAGCTTAAAGATGCTGAGGATACACCAAATAAATATCTTGAAAATATTAACGCGCAATATGATATTACAGTCTTTATGAATGATAATGTTGCGAAAGCGGGAACAGATATGATGTATCTTGGTCAAGCAACTGGAGATGATGTCCAAGGATTATTTTTCTACCATTTTGCAGATGATGTTCCTTTGGAGCAACCGACTTTAGATGCGGCTAATCTGCTAACAACAGAGCTTGCACTAGAAGAAAACTTTGGGGAATACTATATGGTAAAAGGTCAATATATTGTGACGATTGATACCAGTGTTAGTGAAGCTGATCGTGAAACTTTATTGAAATCACTTCCTGAATTCCTATAAAAAAAGCCCTTTTTATACCAGAGACCCTCAAGTTATTTTTTAGTCTAACTTTTAGAGCGCAGGATATAAAAAGAGCTTTGGGGAATAGGAAAAAAGAAAGAGGCTTGTACATAAAAGGATAATAGCTATATAATAAAACCATCAAAAATGAAAATCTTGAGAAAAGTATTTTCATTTTTTTTGGAAATCACGACGTGCTCTTAAGGAATAAAGAATGGAAATAGTATCCACAGCTTCTTGCAGTAATGCGCCAATAAGTGCTGGAATAACACCAGTACTTGCAATGAGCATAAGGACTGTACAGATAACAATACCAATAAGGACTGACTGTTTTGCAATGCGCATTGTTTGTTTTGCAATAGTTATTGCTAAGTCTACTTTAGAAAGGTCATCGAGTAAAATTACACAGTCTGCTGATTCACTAGCAGAAGTTGCGCCATGTGCTCCCATAGCAATTCCAATATCTGCAACAGTTAAAGCGGGGGCATCATTCACACCATCACCAACCATGATAATTGGGCGCGCAGACTCGGGCATATTTTTGATAATATTGATTTTATCTTCAGGTAGGCAATCAGCATAAATAGTATGAATCCCAATGGTTTTCCCAATAGATTGTGCAATAGCCAAATTATCACCAGTGACCATGATACTATCTTGAATGCCTTGCATTTTTAAGTTTTGTATAGTTTGTTTGGCCTCAGGTCGTGCCTGATCGCTAAAAGTAATATAGCCTGCAAATATAGAATCAATGCTTATAAAAAGAACTGTTTGGTCAATATTAGGGGGTTCTATTTGAGTATTTGAGGTGTTAACAAAAGCAAGTTTACCAATTCTAACGATTCTATCTGAAATAGTAGCGCTTATACCATTTCCCGTGACCTCCTCAACATTTCGTGCAGGCAGCAATGGCATAGCACCTACAAACTGAAGAAGCGATCGTGCGAGTATATGTGTTGATTGGCTTTGGGCACTTGCTGTAAAACAAAGAATTTCGTCCTTTTCAAAGCCATTGACAATATGAACATCTGTAACTTCGAGATTCCCTTTTGTAAGGGTCCCTGTTTTATCAAAAGCGACTGTTTTGGCTTTTGCCAATTTTTCAAGTGTTGTTCCTGTTTTAACAATAATCCCATTTCGACTTGAGCGGCTCATACCGGCAACAAGTGCAATTGGTGCTGAGAGGATGAGTGGACATGGGGATGCAACAACAAGTACTTCAGCAAATCTTTTTGGATCTTTGGAAATAAACCAGGCAAGGCCCGCTATGGTATAGGCAATCACAGTAAAAGGGATAGCATAGCGATCGGCTAGTCGTACAAATTTAGCGGGGTGCTGCTCAGAGGACTTAACGAGTTGAACAATTTTTTGATATTGGCTATCACTTGCAATTTTTTGTGCTTGCATTTGAATTGCTGATGCACCATTAATAGAGCCCGACATCAAAAATGAACCAACTTGCTTATGCACTGGAACTGATTCGCCAGTGAGGGATGCTTCGTTAAAATCAGATGAACCACTTATTACTATACCATCAACTGGTACGAGTTCTCCCGGTTTTACAAGGAGGATATGACCGACGATAATATCATCTATGGCAATATCAGATATGACATCTGCATCAATTCTATGGGCAATTTGAGGAGCATTTTTTAATAATGCTGAAAGTTCACTGCGAGCTTGTGCTGCCGCATAGTCTTCTAAAGAATCGCCACCAACAAGCATCACTAAAATTAATAAACTTGCCCAATATTCACCAACTGCAAGTGTTGCAATAATAGCGGTAATAGCGAGAATATCAATCCCATATTTCCCTGATCTCAGTGTTTTGACCATTTCTATGAACATAAGTAATGAAAAAATAGAACCTGTGATGGTTATAATAATACGACTGATATCTCCCCTTTTGAAGATGAATTCAAGTATAAGTGAAAGAACACCTAAAAAAAGTATCAGAACAAGCTTAGAGTAATGTTTCATAATAACGCTCTCCTTTGTAA
>BHER01000026.1 GCA_003864555.1 Erysipelotrichaceae bacterium
ATATAATGATATGCAAGATGTGAAAAACCATCTGATTGAAAAACGAGAGGAGCTACTTGTATGGAAAGAAAAGTCTATAAAAATATTATAAATGGAGAATGGGTCAGCTCAGAAAATACAATAGAAATTTTGTCCCCACTGGATAATTCCTATCTTGGAAGTATCCCTGCGATGACAAAATTAGAAATAGATCAAGCATTGGATCTTGCAAAAATTGGTGGGAAGAAATGGAAAGAAGTACCACTCAAGGAAAAAGCAGAAATGTTAAATAATGCAGCCAAAATTTTAGAACAACGATCGGAAGAAATTGCAATGCTACTTATGCATGAAATCGCTAAGGGGTTCAATGCAGCACAAGATGAAGTATTACGCACAGTAAGCCTTATCCGCTATACAGTGGAAGAGGGCCTTAGAATGCAGGGCGAAATCATTAATGGGAATGCCTACGAGAAAAATTCTAATAAGATTGCGATGGTACAACGTGTTGAAATTGGAACAGTACTTGCAATTTCTCCCTTTAATTATCCAATAAACCTCACAGCATCAAAAATTATCCCCGCACTTATTGCAGGGAATAGTGTTGTGCTAAAACCGCCAACACAAGGTGCTCTAAGTGCCCTTGAGTTCGTTAAAGTTCTTGTTGATTCTGGGATCCCAGCAGGTGTTATTACCAGTGTTACAGGGCGTGGTAGTGAAGTTGGAGATTATTTAATTCAGCATCCACAAATTGATTTTATCAACTTTACAGGGAGTACAGAAGTTGGTGAAAGAATTGGAAATGTTTCTGGTGTAAAACCGCTTCTATTAGAATTAGGGGGGAAAGACCCGGCAATTATTTTACCAGATGCGGACCTCAAACTTGCTGCAAAAGAGGTAAGTAAAGGTGCATTTGGATTCTCAGGTCAGCGCTGTACAGCAATTAAAAGAGTGCTGCTCCATGAGGAAATAGCGGATGAATTTATTGGCTACTTACAAGCAGAAGTAGCACTATTAACAGTTGGTACACCATTTGAGAATGCTGATATTACACCATTAATTTCAGTTAGTTCTGTTGAAAAGGCAAAAAGATTATTTGATGATGCAATGAGTAAAAAAGCAAAAGCTCTTACTGAATTTAAAAATGAGGACAATCTTATGTGGCCAGTAATTCTTGATTTTGTTACAGAAGATATGGATATTGCTTGGGAGGAGCCATTTGCACCAATATTGCCTATTCTCAGATTATCAAGCATTGAAGAAATGATTCGTGTTACCAACGATTCAGAATATGGTCTTCAAGCGGCAATATTCACTAAAAATCAAGAACATGCAATGGAAATTGCTAGTAAATTAGATGTTGGAACTGTTCATATTAATACAAGAACTCAAAGAGGACCAGATAATTTCCCATTTTTAGGTATCAAAAAATCTGGGACTGGGGTTCAAGGAATACGCTATAGTATTGAAAGTATGTCACGTATCCAATCAATTGTTATAAAAACAAAATAAGGTATATATTCTATTGAAACTTATTTGAGGTTGCATAATATTTGTATTTTAGGAATAAATACGATACAATGACAGTATCACAAAATTTAGGAGGAATACAATATGTTTAAATTACCAGAATTAGGATATGCATATGATGCATTAGAACCAAATATCGATGCGAAAACAATGGAAATTCACTACAGTAAGCATCATAATGCTTATATTACGAATCTAAATGCCGCACTTGAGAAATACCCTGATCTACAAGGAAAGACAATTGATGCATTATTAGCAGATATTGAAAATATCCCTGCAGATATCAAAGGAGCAGTTCGTAATAATGGTGGTGGACATTTTAACCACTCATTATTTTGGACATTACTTGCACCAGTAGGAACAAGTAAAATATCAGCAGTTTTAGAAACAGCAATTACTACAGCATTTGGTAGTGTTGATGCTTTCAAAGTAGAATTTGAAACGGCTGCGAAAACGCGTTTTGGTTCTGGTTGGGCCTGGCTTGTACTCAACAATAATAAACTTGAAGTAATGAGCACACCTAATCAAGATGCTCCAATTATGGAAGGTAAGGTTGCTTTACTTGGACTTGATGTTTGGGAACATGCATATTACCTTAAATACCAAAACTTAAGACCAGACTACTGTGCAGCATTTTGGGATGTTGTTAATTGGGAAGCTGTCGAAAAAAATTATCAAAAAGCACTTTAAAATAAAAAAAAGAGCAAACTAAACTGTACCCTATAGAATGAAGACGCAAAGACAAAAGCGTCCATCTATAGGGTATTTTTAGTATACTTAGGAAAGATTGTGAAAACTATGAGTAAAAAACTGATAATCTTGAATGAGAAAGCAGAGCTATGCTTGACACATAAATATAAGCTAAGCTAAATTGCTCTTACCACACTTTAAACGACATTATTAAAAATAATAAATAACTATATTGCTCTTGACAAGCCGGAAATTTTGGAGTATATTATAAACAATACAATTAAATAATAAAAGAAACCGTTGATATGGAGATAAAAATAAAGGTGCAGTCAAAGAGAGTTAAGTTATGCTGGGAGCTTGATACAACGCATTTTATTAAATGGACCATTGAGGGTGAAAGTGAAACAATAAGAAGTAGCTTTTGACGTAAGACTTGCGTAAAGAGTCAAGAATATGATAGTATTCTATAAGTGCATATGCAGAGCATATGAAACAGGGTGGCACCGCGGGTGTTCTGTTCGAATGAACATAAGAACTCGTCCTTGGCAAATTTTTTTTGCTGGGACGATTTTTTTGTATTCAAAAAGAGAAGAGGTAAATTATATGAAAATAGTACCAACACGAGAAAACTATGATGAATTGCAGAGAGCAGGGTACATTGTACCCGTCTACCAAACATTATTTGCAGATACGATGACACCAATTTTGGCCTTGAGGAAATTAAAAGAAGCGGGTAAGTCCTGTTTTTTACTTGAGAGTGTAGAAGGTGGAAAGCACTGGAACCGGTATTCTTTTTTAGGTGTTGATTCGAAGTTTACACTTTCGATGAGAGATGGTATTTTAACATATGAAGAAGCAGGTAAAAAAAAGCAGGTGGATATGGAAACTAAGCAATATATCACATCTTATTTAGCCGAATATCAATTTGCAGATACAAGTGAATTACCACCATTTATTGGTGGATTTGTGGGATATTTTTCTTATGATTATGTGAAATATAGTTATATGCTAGAGAAACTTTTTGAACAGGATAGTGATGTTGCAGATATGGAATTAGCCTTTTATGAAACGATTATTGCATTTGATCATTTGAAGCAGACAATCATCTGTTTAAGTATCGGATCGAAGTCTTTAAAAACATATGATGCTGTTGTGGAGCAAATTGGGATACTTACAAATTTACTACAGGATAGCCAACATCCTAAAAAATATGCAGGTGAACTCATAAGTGAGTTTACAGGAATTTTTTCAAAAGAACGGTATTTACAGATGGTAGAGGATGCACAGCATTATATTCGAGAGGGCGATATTTTCCAAGTGGTGTTAGCAAATCGCTTTGAAGCAAAATACCAGGGAGATCTCCTACCAACATATCGGCAATTACGGATGAGTAATCCCTCGCCATATATGTTTTATTTAGATTTTGGGAGTTACCAAATAACGGGGGCATCTCCTGAAACACTCATAGCTTTGAAAGGTGATATCTTATCAACATTTCCAATTGCTGGAACATGTAAGCGTGGGGCAACGGATGGGGAAGACAAGGAATTAGTAGCAGCGCTTCTTGCAAATCCTAAAGAGGTTGCTGAGCATAATATGTTAGTTGACTTGGGGCGGAATGATATTGGAAAAGTAAGCAGATTTGGGAGTGTCATGGTTGAAGATTATTTAAAGGTTTTGCAGTTTTCTCACGTATCACATATTACTTCAAAAGTAATAGGGGTTCTAGCAAGTGATTTTACACAGTTAGATGCCTTGGAGGCAATTATGCCAGCAGGAACACTTTCTGGAGCACCTAAAAAGCGTGCACTCGAAATTATTGCAGAATTAGAAGGCCAAAACCGCGGTATGTATGGGGGAGCACTTGGCTATATTGATATCCGTGGGAATATGGATATGTGTATTGCAATTAGGATGGCTGTAAAAGTTGGCGATTTGGTATCAGTAAGTGCGGGTGCGGGAATAGTTTTAGATAGTATCCCCGAAAATGAATTTGCCGAATCTCACCATAAAGCTTTAGCAATGTTTGAGGCTTTAAAATTAGCGAAGGAGGTAGACTGATGATTGTTTTAATTGATAATTATGATAGCTTTACATATAATATTTACCAAGCAATTGGAAGCCTCAACCCAAATATCCGCGTGATAAAAAATGATGAGATGGGACTTGCAGAATTAGCAGAATTACAGCCAAGTCATATCATTTTCTCACCAGGATCAGGGAAACCTGTGGATGCAAAATTTTGTCACGCGGTACTCAAAGAATATCAGGGGAAATGCCCAATACTGGGAATTTGTCTTGGACATCAGGTTATCTGTGAGGCAAGTGGTGGGGAAATTTCATATGCACGCGAGGTATTACATGGTAAAAAAACAGCGATTCACCTTGCAAGTGGAAGTCCACTTTTCCGGGGATTACCACCAATTATTGATGTTGGGCGTTATCACTCTTTAGCTGTTTTACGGGAAACACTACCAGAATTTATCCTTGTTATTGCTGAGACTGACGGAGGGGATGTCATGGCAATTAAAGATAGTCGCTTTGATATCTATGGAGTACAATTTCATCCAGAGTCTATTTTAACAACGGGTGGTTCACAGATTTTTGCTAATTTTTTAGCATTAGGGAGTGAGAATTGATGATTCAAGAAGGAATAAAACGAGCAATAGCGGGTGAAGATCTTAGTTATGAGATGACAAAGACAATTATGAGAGAAATTATGTCAGGCGATGCAAGTGAGGCTGAAATAGCTGGATTTTTGGTTGCAATGCGGATGAAAAAAGAGACAATTACAGAAATTACTGCCTGTAGTGAAGTCATGCGCCAAACAGCAACAAGATTATACCCAAAAACCGATGTGCTAGATATTGTTGGAACAGGTGGAGATGAGTTATCAACTTTTAATATTTCAACAGTTTCGGCATTTGTGATTGCAAGTTGTGGTGTACCTGTTGCAAAACATGGGAACCGCAGTGTTTCAAGCAAATGTGGGAGTGCAGATGTTTTAGAGCAGTTGGGTGCTTATATTGAATTATCAGCAGAAGAAAGTGAATATGTGCTAATGGAAACGGGTATTTGTTTTATGTATGCCCCAGCATATCATAGTTCAATGAAGTATGCAGCACCCGTACGCAAGCAATTGGGAGTTCGGACGCTGTTTAATATTCTTGGTCCACTTGCAAATCCTGCGGGAGCAAACCACCAAATTTTAGGTGTATATGATGAAAAACTCGTTGAACCACTAGCACAAGTATTAGCAAATTTAGGTGTGCATCGGGCCCTTGTTGTCCACGGGCGTGAGGGCTTGGATGAGGTGAGTATTTCAACTACGACCACAGTATGTGAAGTATGCGATGGGAAGTTAAATAGTTTTTTACTAACACCTGAGCAGCTTGGACTAAAGCGTGCACCACTCTCGGAAATTACTGGGGGGAATCCACAAAAGAATGCAGCAATTGCTTTAGATATTTTAGCGGGTAAAAAAAGTGCGATGCGTGATATTGTTGTGATGAATAGTGCTTGTGCCCTCTATCTTTTTTTTCCAGAGAAGACATTAAAAGCATGTGCGCGAATGGCAGAGAGTGTGTTAGATAATGGTGTTGCCTTAGCAAAACTTCATGCATTTATTGCAGCAACAAAAAAATATGAACCAGTGGGGGAGCAAAGATGATTTTAGATGAAATAGTTGAAATGCGAAAAAAACGGATTACTTTGGCAAAAGAATTTGTATCAATTGAAAATTTAAAAATGCAAATTAAGCATTGTCGACCAACACGAAATTTTGCAGATGCATTGAAGCAAACGGGTATGCAATATATTTGTGAGGTTAAAAAAGCATCGCCATCAAAAGGGGATATTGTTAGTGTTTTTGATCCTGTAGCAATTGCAAAAAGCTATGAGGCTGCGGGAGCAAGTGCCATTTCTGTTTTAACAGAGCCTGATTTTTTTAAGGGTGATAATAAGTATTTGAGTGCAATTGCAGCAGCAGTTGCTATACCGATTATTCGAAAAGACTTTATTATTGATGCGTATCAAATTTATGAAGCACGGGTGATTGGCGCAGATGCAATTTTGCTTATTTGTGCAATTTTGAGTGAGGAACAGTTAATAATATTTCTAAAATTAGCAGAAAGTTTGGGGCTTGCTGTATTAGTAGAAGCACATGATGCAAAACAGATTGCGATGGCAGTTGCTGCGGGGGCTTCAATTATTGGTGTGAATAATCGTGATTTACGTACATTTATTGTTGATTTGCAAAATAGTATAGCATTACGAAAACAAGTACCCGCAACACTAACTTTTGTTGCAGAGAGTGGTATCAAAACCCGAGAAGATATCATATTACTAGAGCAAGCGGGCGTGGACTGTGTGCTAATTGGCGAAACATTGATGCGCAGTACTGATAAAAAAGCATTGCTTACATATCTTAAGGGGGAATAGTTTTGGCAATTTTGGTAAAAATTTGTGGTATCCAAACAGTTGAGGATATTGAAATTATGAATCAAACCCGTCCAGATTTTATCGGTTTTGTTTTTGCTACAAGTAAAAGGCAGATAACAAAAAAACAGGCTAAAAAACTCCGTGAAAGCTTAGATGCAGGAATTAGAGTTGTGGGTGTTTTTGTTAATACTAATCAGGCTGAGATTATTGATATAGTCAAATATGGTATTATCGACTATATCCAGTTACATGGATTTGAGGATGAAAACTATATCAAAGCGCTAAAATTAAAGGTGGATATACCGATAATTAAGGCGATTTGTGTTCAGGATACTTTGGGTAATATCGAGAATACTGCTGATTTTTTACTACTAGATGGTGAAAAACCTGGAAGTGGAGCAGTTTTTGATTGGTCTTTGGTCGGGCTAATTACACAGCGATTTTTTTTAGCAGGTGGGCTAAATAGCACGACAATTGAAAATGCTTTGGACAAGCTAGAACCATATGGTGTAGATATTAGTAGTGGCGTTGAGGAAGCGGGCAGAAAAGATTTAGTGAAAACGAGGGAATTTATCAATAAAGTACGAAATAGAAGAGGAGTGGATTTTTTATGAAAAAAGGTAGATATGGTATACATGGTGGGCAATTTATTCCAGAAACTTTGATGGCAGAGGTACAGGCGGTTGAAAAAGCATATGAGGCATCTAAGAAAGATGAGGCTTTTCAAGCAGAACTTGCACAATTGCTATGTGAATATGCCGGTCGTCCATCAAAACTCTATTATGCAAAACGGATGAGCGAGGATCTGGGTGGAGCTAAAATTTATTTGAAGCGTGAGGACTTAAATCACACAGGATCACATAAAATTAATAATGTTTTAGGGCAGGTACTCCTAGCAAAAAAAATGGGGAAAACACGTGTGATTGCTGAAACTGGAGCTGGTCAACATGGTGTTGCAACAGCAACAGCCGCAGCACTTATGGGACTTGAGTGTGAAATTTTCATGGGTGCTGAGGATACAAGTAGACAGGCATTAAATGTCTATCGCATGGAATTACTAGGTGCAAAAGTGCATAGTGTCCACTCGGGGACTGCAACACTTAAAGATGCTGTGAATGAGACAATGCGCGAGTGGACAAAACGGATTGAGGATACCCATTATGTCTTGGGTTCTGTCATGGGCCCACATCCATTTCCTGAGATGGTGCGGGATTATCAACGTATTATCAGCCGTGAGGCGAAAATTCAATGTTTGGAGAAAGAAGGAAAACTACCCGCAGCAGTTATTGCATGTGTTGGTGGAGGGAGTAATGCAATTGGTGCTTTTTATGAGTTTATTGAGGATAAAAGTGTCCGCTTGATTGGCTGTGAGGCAGCAGGTCTAGGAATTGAAACAACTCAGCATGCTGCAACGATTTCAAAAGGGAGTGTTGGTATTTTTCATGGGATGAAGTCATATTTTTGCCAGGATGATTTCGGACAGATTATGCCCGTTCACTCAATTTCAGCTGGTTTAGATTATCCAGGTATCGGTCCTGAGCATGCCTATTTACATGATACTGGGCGTGCAGAATATGTACCAATAACGGATGAAGAAGCAGTGGAGGCATTTGAATATTTAGCAAAAATGGAAGGTATTATTCCGGCAATTGAATCGGCTCATGCGATTGCCCATGCCCGCAAAATTGCGAAACATTTTGCTAAAGATGAAGTCATTATTATTAATTTATCTGGTCGTGGTGATAAGGATGTAGCAGCAATTGCACGCTACCGAGGAGGTAATATATATGAGTAGAATTGCGAAGGCATTTGCTGGGAAGAAAGCATTTATTAGTTTTCTAACAGCAGGAGACCCCGATATTGAAACAACAGAAAAAAATATTTTAGCATTGGTTGCAGGAGGAAGTAGCTTAATTGAAATTGGGATTCCTTTTTCCGACCCCATTGCAGAAGGTCCAGTAATTGAGCGTGCAAATATGCGTGCACTTGCCTGTGGGACAACACTTGAAACAGTGTTTGAATTAGTCCGTAGATTACGAGAAAAAACGGATGTTGCACTCGTCTTTTTAACGTATATTAATCCAATTTTTGTCTATGGAGCAGAACGTTTTTTCAAAAAGGCAGCCGAAGCTGGAGTAGATGGGTGTGTGATTCCTGATTTACCTTTTGAAGAACGCGGTGAACTCATGTCAGCTGCAAAAGCATACCAGATTGAGTTAATTTCACTCATTGCACCAACATCATTAGCACGAGTAGAGTTGATTGCAAAAGAAGCAACAGGTTTCATCTATTTGGTTTCATCAATGGGAGTAACGGGAGTACGCCAGAATTTCTCTGATAATTTAATGGCTATTATCAAAAAAATTCGAGAGGTGACAAAAACGCCAATTGCTATTGGTTTTGGGATTGCCACAGTTGAGCAAGTACGAGAGCTAAAATCATATGCTGATGGCATTATTATTGGGAGTGCTATTGTTAAACAAATTGAAATGGCAGGAGTAGAGGCACCAGCTAAATTAGAAGCATATGCTACGGAAATTGTTGCAGCTCTAAAATAATGCCTAGATGGAAAAGGGAAAAATACAGCCCTTTTTTTCTTTGTATTTATAAGAATAATTATGTTATAATTGATTAAAGTTAAAAAAAAAGGAAAGTTGGAGTTTATATGGCACAAGGGATTGTTCGGTTGGGTCCACAGATGTATAAGTGTTGCGTTGGTGCATGGGAGTATTTACCAGAGTACCTCAAGCTAAAAAAAATAAAGAGAGTTGCCCTTTTACATGGGGATGCCTCATGGAAAGCTGCTGCTGCTTTTTTCCCTGAAATGGGTGAAGTTGAAGTTAGTAAGATTAGTTTTAACCATGCTTGCACAGCTGAAGAAGTTGCACGGGTTGGAGCGTTATATTGTGCAAGTGGCGCACAATTACTCATTGTTGTTGGGGGCGGGAAAATGAGTGACTGTGGGAAACAGGTGGCGGTGGATTATAATTGTCCAATTGTTATCCTCCCAACACTAGCTGCAACTTGTGCAGCCTGGACACCACTAGCCGTTATGTATAATTCTGCTGGTGTTATGACTGAATACAATATTTTTACAAAGCAGACTGATTTAGTGCTTGTTGACCCCATGGTCATCCTTGATTCTCCGAAGACTTTATTGATTGCCGGTATTGCAGATACCTTAGCCAAATGGTATGAGGCTGATGTAGTATTGCGTAAAATTGAGCAGAAGCGGTTAGACTTAGAACTTGCTCATGATATGGCAGCAAAGTGTCGCAAGCTACTATTAACATATGCTGATACTGCTTTAAAAGATATGAGCGATGGGATCTGTTCAGCAACTTTTGTAAAAGTTGTAGAAACTAATATCATGCTTGCGGGTCTTGTTGGTGGTTTTGGTGATGAGCAAGCACGGACAACGGGTGCACATGCTTTACATGATGCCATGAGTATCCTACCTCAATCGCATACAACATTGCATGGCTTAAAAGTTGGGTATTGTATCCTTGTACAATTGCAACTAGAAAAACGCCCAGAAGAGGTTGCAGAACTCATGCCATGGTATGAAAAGCTACAAATCCCCGTAACACTTGCAGCAATTATAGGTGAAAAGCCAACAGAAGAGGAGTATCGACAATTAGCCAATCAGGCCTGTTTTCGCGGAAGCCAATTATACTTAGTCGATGAGCATATTACAGCAAGTGATGTTATGCTTGCTTTACAAGAGCAAGAGCAGGCAGGATTAATTTTTTCAAAATAAGCAGTAGGCAGTAGAAATAATGAATGCAATACTTAAGGGATAGCTGGAAGTAGCATGTTCAACTGGTCTGACATATATACACGCTTTATGCCACAAGCCTTGAAAAAAATGGATGATAGACGATTTTAAGGGCACCCGATATTATTAGCTTTTTGTGAGGAGAAAAAAAATGGAGATTATAGAAATGCAAGTACGTGTGCTAGGGCGTGATGGTTTATATCGATTACACCCAGTACTAATCAAGACAAATGATGAGTTAATTTTAGTGGACTGTTTATATCCAGGTAATTATGATGCCCTTGAAACAGCTATTTCCGATGCTGGATTTGATATTAAAGCGCTGACAAAAATTTTTATAACCCATGCTGATCATGACCATATTGGGACATTGTCTGCAATACTAGATGTATGCCCTGATATTGATATTTTTGCATCAGAAAAAGAAGCACCATACTTAACTGGTGCAAAAAAATGGTATCGGCAAGAAGCAGCCGAGACACTGCTGTCTATTGCCACAGGGGAAAAGCTTGCACAGATACAAGAACTCATTTCCTATTTCAAAACAGTCAAGATTGTTCCAAGTGTTAGCATGCTAAAAATTGGGAGATGTGATTTCTGCCCTGACCTAGAGATAATAGCAACAGGGGGTCATACGCATGGTCATATTTCAATTTATAGCCATGAACTTAAAGCATTGATTGCAGGGGATGCTCTAATTGTACGCCGTGGTCTGCTCGATGTTGCAGAATTACAATATGCAATGGATAAGCCTGCAGTTTTTGAAACGGTTGCTTGCCTATCTACATATGAGATTGAGACGGTTTACTGCTATCATGGTGGGGCTATTCATGGTGGTATTAGCGAGCAGTTAGAAGGAATTATGAAAAGTTATCAAAAATGATGGAAAAAGGCAAAAAAAAAGAATATTGTAATAGGGATCCTAATATTAGTCGTTTTGACTAACTTTTAGGTCGTAATACAAATTCACTTTTTTTTATCTTTTTTCTAAGGCTAGGGAGTTTTTTAGCCAATCCTTACCTTCGACAAGTCGTGTAACCATCATAGCACAGACAACATTTCCAGTTGAATTGAGCAGAGTTGCAGGGATATCAATAATTGTACTGATGATGACAATTGCTGCAACAAGTTCAGGGGGAAAGCCGAAGAGCGCACAAATTGTTATCTCGGCTGTTAAACCACCACCAGGAATTGAACCAATTAGTAAACCTACAAGTAGCCCACCACCAACAATTGCAAGAAAACTTGAGAAAGTACCAATTGAATAACTATAAAGTGTGAAGAGGAAAACAATTTTAAAAACGCCTCCAATAACAGAACCATCCCGATGCGTATTTGCACCAAGGGGAAGTACTGTTTCAGCAATATCATCCGGTACGCCAATTTTTTTAGCAGCAAGGAGATTAACTGAGATACAGGCAAGACTAGATGAAGTTGCAATTGCCGTTAGGGATGGTGTTGTAATATTTTGCCAATAGATTTTCACACCGGTTATCCCAGCAGAAAGAAAAGCGTAGAGTGAATTAAAACCAACAAAATAAATAATCGCTAAAATAGTATAAAGAACAAAAGAATTGAGATACCCATTTAAAATCTGCGGACCAATTTCTGCAACAGTGTAAGCAAAGAAGCATCCAAGACCAATAGGGGCAAGATACATAATAAGTGTGACAATTTTTAGCATCACTTCTGATCCTGCTGAGAGTAAATCAACAATTGGTTTGGCTTTTTCTCCAACTAGGTTGACTGCAATACCAAAAAGTAGTGAGAACATGATGAGGGGCAAGACATTATTTTTTGAAAAAAGGTCAACAAAATCAGAAACGGTGAATGCCTTGATCAGCGAGTCGACAAATGATGTTCCACCTCCAGTATCAACAGGGGGTAAATTTTTGATGAATTCGGTGCTATCGACATTCGCCATCGGATTGAAAAGTAGGGAACCAAAATAACCAAGTAAAGCTGCAATGAGGGCGGTAAAGATGAAAACCAATAAGGTGCTTCCCAAAATCTTACCGACACGATTTTGTCCTCTCTTATTTGTCAGAGCAGATGAAATACTAAAAAAGACGAGAGGCACGATTAACATGAACATCAGATTCAAAAAAATTTGTCCAAATGGTTTAAGTAGCAGTGCTTGAGTTGGAGCAAATACACCAACAAAGCCCCCAATAATAACACCTAGTAAGAGTAGAAGTGTCTGTGCATAGTTTTTGATAATTGTTAACATTTTTGATAAACTCCCTTATGTAGATATAAAAAAATAGCCGTATGTCTGCTACATACGACTAAAGTCTGGTGTATAGCTCCATTTCAATATACGAAATGAGTGATAGTGATATTTTCAAACTATCCCCATAACAAGACTATGCCTAGTTTTGCCATTCGGCAAGGGGGACCTTTGGAGAAAGCTCAAATGCGTGCCCGCTTGCTTTACTCTACTCTGATACCTTGCACCTCTATTTTTTTATTCTATTTTATAAATAAATTTTAACATATATTAACATCTAGTGTCAACCCTAGGGAGGGGAATAGTAAAGCATTATCTCGGGAGTTTGACACTTTAGAAACCGTATAATAGTCATTATGCCTACAGTGGCAGCTTTTTTTTGTCAAATTTGTTCATTTTTTTATTCGTACTTTCTCGTACTTGTGGTATAATAGTACAAGAG
>BHER01000027.1 GCA_003864555.1 Erysipelotrichaceae bacterium
TATATATTGTGCTTTTTTTCTATGTTTCATCATTTTTTATCTTGTTAAAAAATTATACTAAACCATATTCTTTTAGTTTATCATCATATTCAGCATAGTTTTTTTTCACTTCAATTTTCCATGGTTCTAAAATATAATTTATATTATAGATTGTTACTAAGACCATGGCACATTGCATTTTTTTATGAAAGTTTTTTTGATCATTGGTATCAAGATATGCTAGCGCTAATCTAAAATTAATTATATGTAGATATTTCCTAGACTCACTATTCCATGTACCTAAAATTATTTTTTCACCCCATTTAATGACATCAGCGCTTCTTTTATTCCATGATAACACTGCCATCACACCCAAAATAATTTCTAGTTTTAGTGCTTCTGTCATTATAAAGCTTTTATACTCTTTCAAGCAATCCAAAAGATATTCTCCAATTTCCTGCACCTCATCAGCATTGAAGCCATACAGTGCTGATGCCATCATCTCGATTTCAAAAAGATACCACTTATCCATATTTCCAAGCTCAATTTTAATTTTATTGCTATACTCGACCAGTGTTGCAACCTCAAAATTAGCATGAAATACTTTCCAGGATATTGCCGATTGCTCAAGTAACCAGAAAGCACGGTTATTCGTCCGTTCATAATAATCGACACATTTGGCAATATACTTATCCATTTTCACCGGATTAAAGCGTCTAAGCCGCTGATTTCTCCGTTCCAATAATATTTCTTGAAAAGGGGATACATGTTTGTTATTCGCAAGATAGTTTAGTTCGTCAATTGAAACATTTAATTGATCGGCAATAAAAAGATAATTCGAATACGATGTAATAATCCCTTTTTTTTCAATTTTCGTTAATGTTGGTTGGCTAAGTAGCGACCCACCTAATTCTTTTTGTGTCATCTTCTTATTTTTACGAATTTTTTTTATTTGCTCACCCAAATTTTTTTTAATTTCATAGATGTGTATCACTGCACCTCAACTCCTTCTATACTGTTAGATTATTTCTCGTTACCGCGTAGCATGATTGTATCCACCATACCAATTGCAGCCTCAACGAGCATGAAAATACCCGTGATAGACACTAGGCTTAATAATGTCGATTGTAAGTTGAATAAGATGTATATCCCAAAAAGAAGTGAAATCCCTCCAAAAATGAGCATATACCACCAATTGTCTTGGAAAAGTTTACGATATTCTACCGCTAGAAGTAACTTGAATACTGCAGATGAGAGCATCCAGACAATAAGACATGTTCCAAATACGATTGCAGAGAATCCTGAACTTAATAAAAAGAACAGCCCTACTGCTAATAGTGCAAGCCCTTTACATAGACTTAGCCAGTCTTTTGTTACGGTATTTTTATGAAATATCCAAAATGGGACAATTGATGCAATAACCAATATCGCTCCGATATAATATCGAGCAAAATCGATACCAATTTGTGGATTCATCAAAAGAATAAACCCAACTAACCCTAATAATAAATTTAAAGTAAAAGACATAATACGTGTTCTCATTTTTTTTCCTTCTTTCTTAAAGCTATAATATAATTATCTTATAATTATATTATACCCCTATTCTCTACTTGACTCAAGCATGATTCTAAAATTATGAAAAAAGCTATTCCCTTTAGCTTTTTACAATCCAATAAAAATCGCAAAAAGCATGATCCGTTGCATTGAATCATGCTTTTGATTATTTCACTCTTTTTATATACGATTCCCGATTTTGGTTTTATATGCGAAAGTCTTTCACCTTATAATATGTTAAACTCAAAATGAAAAGTAGCGATATTAGCAGTAGGCTGCCAATAATTTGCGGCAAATCTACTCCCCCTACAAGTAATTTTCCAGGTAGTGCTATATGCACGGGCGACAAATTTTCTAAAAAGCTAAGATTAGGTTGAATTTGTGCAACAATTCCTAAAATATATGTGCCAAAAACTACCCCCATTGAAATCCCCGCTACTTGTGCACTTGAGTTAATGAGCACCGATGCGCTGATACCAATCATGAAAAATAAAACGAGCATAAGGAGCTCATATGTGAATACTTGTAGAAGTTTTTGCAGTATCACTATTGGCTCTTCTGTTCCACCATTAAAAAGGAGTAATGATGCGACTGACACAATAAATAGCGTAAGCCAAAAAAGGGCAATCATTGTAATATTTGCAGCAACTTTACCAAAAAATATATCGCTTCTTGAAAGTGGTTGTCCATACAAATACTCAATTGTCCCCTCCGTTTGTTCTAAAACAAGACATCTTGCTCCTAACATCGTTGCAAAAATTGCTGCTGCCATAAAGATATATTGAAACAAATAGGCAAAAAATCCAGTAACCTCAAGAAGTTTTTTCATATCTTCAAGATTCACAATTTTCATCAGGTTTTCTGGTAATGCTGATGCTTGTACCATGACAAACTCTTTTAATCCCGTTGTTTGCATCGAAGGGAAAATTGCCATTAAAAGGACAAGCGTTACAGCGCATGCAATAATCCAAACTATCAGCATTTTCCATTGGTTTTTGAACTGTAATTTAAATAACGCCATTCTCATACCCTCCTTTTTTTTCCTTTTTCTCACTATGCTCATATAATGCCAAAAACTTATCTTCCAGCTGCTGGTTATTAATATTGATATCTTCTAATTCTAATTTTGCAAGTAAGGGCATGATTTTTTGCATATCGCCTGGGTAGGTTAATTTTACATTTTTTGCTGTGCGTTCTATAATATGTGCACCTTTTTGTTCAAGTGCGCTAACATCGATATTTGCTCCCCATAATTCAAGCATTTTCCCACGATTTCGATTAGCACCGATATCTTCAACTTGTAGTATTTCCCCATTTTTAATAAATGCTGCCCGTGTACAATATTTTTCAACTTCATGTAAATCATGGCTTGATAAAAAAATCCCCATTCCATTTTTTTGTTGGCTCTTGAGTTCTTCAAATAAGCGATGTGCAATGAGTGGATCTAAACCACTAGATGGCTCATCTAAGATTATGAGTTTTGGCTTTGTCAATAGACCTGCCATTAAGGACACTTTCTTTTTATTTCCCAGTGAAAGCTCATGCATTTTTTTATGTGGTTCAATTTCAAAAAGCTCATAATAATAGTCATAGTCCGCTTTTTTTAAAGAAAGCTTATGAAATTGCGCACTGTATTGGACAAGTTCTGCTGTTGTCATTTGATTGTAAAAACGCACATCGCTTGAAACATATGCAACTGCTTTTTTGATCTCTTTACTTTGCTTTTGGGCATCCATTCCTAAAAGTATTGCCTTACCTGAAGTCGGCCTAATAAAATCTAACATCAATCGAATTGTCGTTGACTTCCCAGCTCCATTAGGTCCAATAAACCCAAATATTTCACCCTCATCCACTACTAAATTCACATCTGTAATTGCAGCTACACCTTTGTATGTTTTGCTTAAATTTTCAAGTATAATTACTGACAATTAAATCTACTCCTTCTTCTTATTTTCTTTATCGTGTTGCTTAGGCTTTTGTAATGCAAAGCAGCTTTGCTCGTTTTATTATACATACTTATTTTAGTTTTTTTCCATAGTATCGACTAAAGTATGCAGCAAAACTACAGCTTATGATATCTTTTGGCAATAAAAAGAGGCAATATGTTAGTAAAAGTGTCTTTATTGGGAGGGTCTTCCCTAAGTATAGTCTTAAAATGAGATATAGATATGGCAGGCCAATTGCGTATATAATAACCATTCCAATCATCCCGATTCCAAGATACTGCCAAAATGTTGGGTGTTCTATTTTATCTAAACTATAACCAATACAGGCTGCTGCTGCAATAAATCCCAATAAATAACCAAATGATGGTTCCAGGATATAACCAATCCCACCACCATTTGTGAATATTGGGATTCCTGATAGACCAATAAGCACATATGCTGTCAGGGCAAGTGTTGCCCGGCGTCCCCCAAGCAGCATTCCCGCGAGAAAAACAAAGAGTGGTTGCAAAGTCAGCGGTGTTCCGGGTAAGGGAATTTTAATAAATGCTCCAATTGCAATCAGTGCTGTAAACATGCCAGTATATGCGATATCTTTTGTTGTTATTTTCATTTTATTACTCCTTCATTTTTAAAAACGTCTAATTTTTACATCACCTGAATGTAATACTTGTAGGCCTTTTTCTGTTTCTACAATCAGTCGACAGTTGGCATCAATACCAATCACTATTGCATCAAAACTGTCTTCAAATTGTTCAACAGTGATTTTTTTTCCTGTTAAAAAAGATTTTTTTTGGTAGATTGGGATAAATTCCCGATGTTCAAAATTAGATAAACTTGCGAGTAATTGATTAATTAGCTCTGCAATAAGTTGGTTGCGGTTAGTTGGCAGGATGCTTTGAATACTACCTGCAATCTTCGCCAATTCCAAAGGGAAATCACTATCTGCTGTTGATAAATTTATCCCCACACCAATAACAATATACTCAACAACGCCATTCTCAAAATCTGTTTGTGCTTCTGTGAGAATTCCTGCAACTTTTTTTCCTTCTACAAAAATATCATTTACCCACTTAATCTCTGCAATTTTCCCGGTTATTTTTTCAATTGCACTACATACTGCAACTGCTGCTGCTGCTGTTAATAATGTCGATTCATAGATCGTCATTTTTGGTCGAATAATAAGGCTAAGATAAATCCCCGTGTCTGCGGGTGAGAAAAACTTTTTCCCCATTTTACCACGACCAGCAGTTTGCATATTTGCAATAATCACTGTATTCTCAGATGCCCCGCCACTTGCTTTTAGTTTCGCAAGTTGATTTGTTGATGCCAATTGTTCATAAATTTCAATTTTTTCACCGACTAGAGGATCTGTTAAAAAGCTACTAATTTTACTTTTAGAGAGTGCATTCGAATCTTGAATCAAAAGATAGCCTCGATTTTTGATTGCTGTGATGCTATGTCCTTCCTGAATTAATCCATTAATCTGCTTCCAAATAGCATTTCGGCTAATTCCAAGCTGCTCACCAAGTTTGGTCCCTGTGATTGCAACTCCATCCATTTCCTCAAGAATCATCAGAATTTTTTGTTTTGTTTCCACGTCTTCTCACTCCTTACTATACGTTATTATAGCATATATAAAAAAACAGTCAACCTAAATTTAAATTTAGGTTGACTGTTTTGGTTTGGCCAACTATTATAAAATACCTAATTTTTGTACCATTTCAGCAAATGATTCTACAATATGGGAAGCCTTTTCTTGGATTTGATCTTCGGCATGAGTAAATGAATATGAAGTTGCCCCAATTTCAAACATACTCACATCATTCCATGAATCACCAATAACATATACTGCATCTAGGCTAATATCTTCAAGTTTTGCAATATACTCAACAGCACTCCCTTTTGATACACCTACTGCTGCTAAATCAACCGTTGTTTGGTTACGAAAAACATTAACCCGTGATTCAAATTGATTTGAAATCCGCTCAGCGATTGCAATTGCTGCGGTAATTTGCACTTCTTTATCCAATGTATCATCTTCTGAAATCGCAAGTAATGTTAACTTAAATGGGTCAGCAAGATACTTTGTATATGGTATAACAAGTTCATGCTCTTCAATTATTTCTGGTCTCTGCTTTTGCTCAAAATAGTATAAGTTTTTCTCATTTGTCCCACTAAAATTTGCAGTAGGGAAATTTGCACGTACATCGGTAATCACTTCTCCAAGTAAGCTCCCATCCATCGCCTCACATTTGAGGGTCTGAAAAAATTGGTTTAAAATTAATGCACCATTATTCCCAATATAGTAGTCAAAAGCGATATATGCTTGTTGTAAAAAACGGCGGATCCCTTTGACATCGCGTCCGGTTGCAATAACGATTAGGTATCCACTCTCACGTAGCATGTGGAGTGCTTCGAGGTCTTCATCTCTAATAGAAGTTTTACGTATCCCTAAGCTATCTTTGGTCTCAAATAATAATGTCCCATCTAAATCAGTAAAAATTATTCCTCTATGCTTCATGTATGCTCCCCATTTCTCTTTTTGATATCTTCATTATACCATGTTTCCAAGGAGTCACCTATATAAAATGTAAGCGAATACATTCCCTGCGTTGTATAAAAAAAGCAAAAGCTCTGCTTTTGCTAAAAAGATTATTTCGTTTTAGTATCGATATTACCAGCAAAACAGCTATTGCCCTAAGACTTGCATTACTCTTTTTCTCCATCTGTTTCTGTTATCTCTATTACTTCAAGTATATCTGCATCTTTTTTTATCTCTATCACATCTTTATTATCCATTGCATACATACCCATTTCTCCTTTATTTAAAAAGAAAATTTGTCTGCTTATTACTAGAAAAATAATATTAAATAGTGTTGAAAGCCCAACTTGTATTCTCAGAATAGTTTCCAAAACCGGAAAGCGCAAATAGATTTCTTCTGGTGATACTCCCGAGAGGGTATCGCCACTTTTAGCAGCTTCAATAACAACTGTACTAGTTCCAATAAATCCAACTAATCCAATAATAATTGTTGCTACTGTTACTAAACATACAAGGATTAAATATTTTTTGGCACTTTTGAAGCCTTTCCTTGCTTTTACATAACTAACCCATAACATACTATATGTTGTGATTGAAAAAATAAATATGACTGTCCCCATAAGTGTATTTGTCTTTGCAGCATACATAGCAACTTGCGATATCAGCACACTAACAGCAAAAAAGATAATCCATATCTGTAATGTTTGTAGCGTTTTTAGTTTCATTTTGGGTTCCATTTTATTTTCGCTCCTTCCTATTTTTCGATAATTTTGAGGGGGTCTATTGTTGTAAGTGTAACAGAATCCCGTAAAAATTGCAAGCAGAATTATTGCCATATTAGTCCTTGTTGCCTTTATTGCAATGATTGAAACTAGGCACTTTGTCTTAATAATTTCTGCCCTATTTCCCCCAAGGATATCTTCTTCAGCTCTTCTTCATAAAAAAAGTGCAGAAATACTATTCCTACACTTTTGCTTTTTTTCTTATTTAAAATGTTTTTGCTAATTCACTTAGTTTTTCTTTTGCTATATCTAATGTACTAGCACCTGGAATATTTGTGCCTTCAATTGGCACGTAGACCATATCAACCAAATCAAGAAATTCAAACATTTGTCTGATTTGTGCGTGTCCAATATCTCTAGGTGATCCAACATGGCTACCACCCATTGCTTGAATATGCATAATTGCTTTTGTTGCAAGTAATCCCTCATTAAGATTCCCACGTTCATTTGGCTCCGCAAGATATTTAAATGTTTTCCCTGCAACGAAGAAACAATCGATATACTCTTTGAAAAATCCTGGGAGTGAAAAGTTCCACATTGGCGTTGCCAAAATTACTTTGTCAGCAGCCATGTATTTTTCAAGAATTGCTGTTCTTTGTCCTAAAACTTCCATATCTTCAGCAGTTGGTTTCCCAGACAAAATTGTTGTTGTAAATGTCCCTACTTGGTTGTCTACCACTCTAACTATTTCAATCTCTGCTTCAGGATTATTTTTGCTATATGCTTCTATAAAATAATTTGCTGCTGCTGCTGAGTTACTTGCAGGTGCTGGGCTTCCTAATAATACTAGTACTTTTGTCATAATACTTTTCCTCCTATATTCTTACTGTTCTGTGTTCAGAACAAAATAAGTATATCGCACTTTTTTACCCCTTGCAAGCGATACGCTTGTGATTATTTTCCCCCATTTTTACTAAGGTAAAATATTCCCCGCCGCTAGATATATCTCATACCATTGCTCACGCGTAAGGCTAATGTTTCGGGCTTTATCGATGTCTTTTAAGCGTCCTGGATTCATTGTTCCAACAACTGCTTGGATTTTTGCCGGATGGCGTAAAATCCATGAAATAGCAATCGCTGTATTAGTTACATTTTTTTCGCTAGCGATGCGATTGAGTACTTCATTGAGTAGTGGATATTTTTCATTTTCCAGAAATACCCCCTCAAAAAGACCATATTGAAATGGTGACCATGCTTGGATTGTAATCTCATTGAGGCGACAATATTCTAAAACAGCATTATCACGATCAATTCCAGCATCCACCTGCATATTCACATTAAAGCCAGCATCAAACATCCCCGTATTCGTTGCACTTAACTGCAATTGATTCGCAACAAGTGGTGTTTTCAGATACTTCTGTAATAATGCCATTTGAGCTGGATTCTGATTACTCACACCAAAATGGAGAACTTTTCCAGATTTTTGCAGTTGCTCGAATGCATGTGCCACTTCCTCCGGTTCAAATAAAGTATCTGGTCGATGTAAAAGCAGGATATCGAGGTAGTCCGTATCTAATCTTTCCAAAATTCCATCAACAGATGTGAGAATATGTTGTTCTGAAAAATCAAAACAACCTTTGCGGATACCACATTTTGATTGTAGAATAAGATCCTCACGTTTAATATTCGTTGCCGCTACTGCACTGCTAAATATTTTTTCTGACATCCCCCCGCCATATATATCCGCATGGTCGAAAAAATTCAACCCGAGGTCGACTGCCGTCTCAATAAATTTTTGTGCTTCTTCTTGATTACTATTGGCCATTCTCATACATCCAACCCCAACTGATGGTATAACCAAATCAGTTTTCCCAAGTTTTAAATCATACATAATTTACACTCCCTTTCATTTTATACCTTTATTCTATACTTTTTGAAAGCGTATGTCAAAAGTATTCTCCATTTTTCTATCCCTACAAAAAATAACCAAAAATCACGATGATTTTCGGTTATTTTTTATTTTTCAGTGGATTTCAATTTTGACTTAAACATGCATGTCTATGCTCTTAAAATTAACTCTCATTGTTCTTCCTGTATCAGATTATTTATCCAAACGATAGCCAATCCCCCGAATAGATACTAATTGTTTTCACCTTTACTGACTTACATAGATATCCACATGCTCATACATTGAGACAAATTCATTTTTTTTGCTCATATCGACAATCGTTCCTCGTGGTTCTGCTGATGCAACATGATGTATTTTATAGGTAATCTCTGCATTTTTTGCTCTGAATTCATAAAAATAAAGGGCAATATCTTTTTCTGTCATCGCTTTCCCAGCAGTTGTTAAGTCTTCAATATACGGTTTTCCAATAGAATATTGGACACTTATTGTTTTATCTTCTGTTGTAAGACGTGCTCCTGCTTGAATCGATTGCGAAATCATGTCACCATACGCAACTTTACTACTATAGAATTCACGTATTGTTACTTGGAGTCCATTTTCTGATCCGTAGATTGTTGCATCCTCTTTTGTCATACTTCCAAAATATGGAATAACAACTGCCCGACCTACTGATACCATAACAGTCATCGCATCTTTTTTACGGATTTTTTCACCTGCGGTAATCGACTGGCTCATAATTTCACCTGCAGCAATCGTTGCTGAATCCCCTTCGTCATATGTCATCTCAATGAGGTTTTCTTTAACAAACGTTTCTACGTCATGCTTTGTTTTCCCCGCAAAATTGGGAACAACAACATTTTGTTCAAAAACTTCTTTCCCTTTTGAAAGATAGACTGTTCCATTGTCTTTTCGAAAATAATCATTGATTGTTTTCTCAGGAGTTTTAAACTCAAGGCGTAAAAATGTATCTTTTTCTATAGTATCACTAAATTCCTTCACAACTTTTAAATTCGTTACTTTATTTTTTTTAATCCATTCTTCAATAGCGGGACCACGCATTGTTGCAAAATCTGGAATTTGGACTTTTTGATCTGGGTCCGCACCTTTACTAATCGTCATTTTAACAACGGCACCTTTTTGGATTTTTTTAGCTTCTGGGATACTTTGTGTCACAACTTGATTTTCATCAAATTCAATAGAAAAACTCTGAGTTGCCTCAATTTCAACTCTATTTTTGAGCGCCCATGTCCGGGCATCTGCATAAGGCTTATCTACAAAACTAGGCATTATTACCTGATTATTAAGAAAAAATATCAAAAAAGCCGCAATAGATACGACTAATGTTGCTGCACCTATTATGCTATATTTCATGATTTTTTGTTTTTGATACATGCCATCAACTTCTACTTCTTCTTCAAAATCACGGCGATTTTGTAAAGATTCATCCTTGAGCGTTGCCCCCTCAAGTTTAGCAAATGTTTCTGCTTGCTTTTGAGGTGTCAGGTCCACTTCACCCGTTTTCCCTGCACTTATGCCAAAATCGATTAAGGTATCCGCTTGAACTTTTTTTTCGGGTATCTCAGATTGCAAGGGGAGGGGCTTGGGATCTGCTTCCACATTTTTAATTACGGTTTTGTCTTTATCCACTATATTTTCTGATTTTTGATCGGGGATGTCATTTTTTTCTTCCAACATTTTGTTATAATTGTTACCACTAAAATTATTTAAAAAATCACTCATCTGTGTTCCTCCTTCTCTAAGCACTCAGTTTACGCACTCGTATGAATCTTTTCTATTTGACTTTTTTTAGCATCTACTATTTCAGCCGATTGCTCTTTATTTTTATTATAGCATGATTTTTTTGGGGTTTAGCCTTAAAATATAAACCAGTGACGAGGCTGTTGATAAACCAATTGTTACAATTCCAATTCCATAAAATAACACAATATATGAGCCATCCATTTTTATTTCATAGGATGCGCTGATATCCTCATCACTCATATTAGTCTCATACCCCGGTCTATAGCCATCATTTTTTTCTGTTTCTGCACTAAGTTGATTTTCAAGCATCCCTTTTGAAACACTCTGAGCAATACTATTCCCCGATATTAATGCACAACTCATACTAAGTATTGCAATAAGTAATACCTCGCTCAATATTTGGCTCATGACTTTGGGTTTTGACTCCCCAAGCGAAAGATAAATTCCAAGCTCATGTTTGCGATCACGTAAGAAGAGTATAATAATAAGGCTCATAATAAGCAATGTTGCACCAATTGCAATGTATAAGGTGGAGGTTGATAATGCCCGCATTGTAAGAATGGCACCCGCGATGCTATCAAAGCTATCTGTTGTTCCATGTATGCTATAAAATTCTGGTAAGTACACTGCTACTTCGATTTTAAAGGCATCCACATCTTCTGGTTCATTCAATATATATGTTGGGGTATACTGTTTATATCCTAGCCAATTCAGATTTTCTTCATCTAATATCTCTGCAAGTTTTTCTCTAGAAAAATCATTTTCCCGCTCTGTTATGGCATTAGATACATAGAACATATTTATTTTCTGCTGCTCATCCATATTTTTCATATATTCATTTATCTTCTTTGTTTCTCCTGATTTTGGTCCGGTAGCTTTTGTTGATTTCACAATCCCAATGACTTCTAAATCCAAATCTCTGCTTGCATACACATTCATGTCGTCTAACATCTCGTGTGTTCTCATTTCATTTTCACTTATAATATTCGCAAGTTTTACCATATCGCCAACTCTGATATTATTTACTTCTGCAAGTTCCGAACGCATAATTGTTACGTGAGCGCCATTTTTTAGCTCTGCCTCGGTAAATGTTCGCCCTTGACCATAGCTTGTATCAAATTCCACTTTTTTCTCAAAAAGATCAAGAAATATTGGCTGTTCTCCACCATTTAAAGAAAAGTTGGGGGGCCGGTCCCAACTTTCACCCTCTGTTGCGTGGTATTGCTCTAATTGCCTTGAAGTTACCTGCGATCCCTCAGAAAAATCATAGTATTTCACGCGTGGATTTTCCCCAATTTTTCGCATAATTTCAGGTGTAAGACTCTTTATTTTACTAGTAGCATCTTCTTCCATTTTCTCCTTATCGATAGTAATGCTTGCAACTGCCCCCATACTTTTTTTGATTTTTTGTTCACTTTTAAGTGTTGCTTGTTGTACTGATATTGCTCCGGCAATAACATTTCCTAAAATGAAAATCAAGAGGAATAAGATAAGTGACTTCCCCTTTTTTCTTGTAATGCTCAATAATGCTCTTTTCATAAAATTCATATCTTTTGCTCCTCTGCAATAGTATGCCAACCCTATTCTTTTTTAGCATTAGCGCTCAATTCTTCTGATTTTTCCTTTTTCTAGATATAATGTTTCATCAGATTGCTGAGCAATTTCATTTGAATGTGTCACAACAATCACGCATTTATTATGTTCATGTGCTAGTTTTTTGAAAATATCAATAATTTCATTTTCCATGTCCTCATCTAAATTCCCTGTTGGTTCATCCGCTAAAATAAGCTCAACATTTGTTGCTAAAGCCCGAGCAATTGCTACACGTTGTTGTTCTCCTCCTGATAGTTTATTAACCATCCGATTTGCTTTTGTGCGCGTAAGACCAATATAATCAAGTAGGTTATACGCAACTTCTTTTTCATTTTCTGGTAAAGCATTATTAGTTATACTCATCGCAACAAGCACATTTTCAACTGCGGTCATATATGGGACTAAATTATAACTTTGGAATATTATTCCAATATTATTACGACGATATTTTTCATACCCAATTTCTTTTAAATCTTTGCCCTCATATGAAATCACTCCTGATTTAGGGCTATCAAGTGCACTAATCAGTGATAAAAATGTTGTTTTCCCTGATCCTGATTGTCCTAAAATTGTATAAAACTTCCCTTTTTCAAATGTACAATTTATATCCCGCAAAATATAGCGTCGGTTTTCTCCATCTTGATAGAAATAATTTAAGTCTGTTGTTTCAATAATACTCATATATAGACATACTCTCATTTTTTACTTTTTTATAGCATGATTTTTTTAGGGCTTAATCTTAAAATATAAATCAGTGGCATGATTTTTGATCCGCTTATGCTTAAAACACAAACTATATAAAAAACGACATTATAATTCCCAACTAATTTCACCTTAAAAC
>BHER01000028.1 GCA_003864555.1 Erysipelotrichaceae bacterium
AAACTACCATCTTTTAATTCAATCTAGCGTCGTTTGATACGATACTGTTTCATGATATTTTCAAGTTCTATGATATCTAATCCGTCTAAATCAATAGACAAATCAAGGGTCCCATCAATTGTTGCTTTACTTTTAATTGAAATATTAAATGGGACTGTTCGAATTTTTTTAAGTGTATCATCTATAAAAATTTTCGCCCCTAAGTCTAAGAGTACTTGCCGTTTTTCTTCAATAAAGCTAAAAGCATCCGCAACATCCCGAATGGTTATTGTTGTCTCGCTTATTATTACATGTTCTGCATCACGCAAAATTTTCAGCACTTGCTTTTCACTCTCATACTCGCGAACAACAATACTAGTACTACTTGAAACGATATCGGTAAGTGCATTAATTTTGATCTCATCATAACAAAACATCACTTGGATTTCAACACCATGGATACTTTTACTGATATAGATTTCATGTGCAACTTTAACTTTTTTGACAAGATCTTCTACACTTTTCTCTAAATTTAAGTGCATTCCTAAAAGGGTACCATCTTGTTTGATAAGCGTTCCAACATTTTTGATTGGACAACTCATTTGCACTCTTTCTGCTATCTTATCATAGGAAAAAAAAGTCAAAAATTGTTGTAATATTTTGGGGTATAATACAAATAGTTCTTCCCTCACTTCGTAAAATGGTTGATGCTCTAAAAACTGTGTTTGAAACGCTTCATCTAGAATAAAATTAACAGCAACTTCTGTTTTCTGTGTGGCAGTAAAAGTATAGCTTGGTACATCTATTCCTAACTGTGTTTGTGCAAAATCTGTTGTTCCATTTTTTTGATAACTTATTGGAAGTTCGATTTTTAGCTCTGCAACCTTATTCAAAAAAGCTTGGAGTTGTGCACCAACGACATCCTTATTATGTGCTTTTTCAATTTGGCTAAAAGCACTTTTACTCAGTAATTTCAAAAGTAATAATGCATCGCGTGTTAGCCGGATTTTTGAGATATCAATTGATCTATTCCCCATTTGGATAATTAAAGGTTCAATGCGCATATAATTAAAATGCACTTTCTTTAGCATGAAATTTCTCCCACTGTGCAACGCTCCATCGGTTAATACAAAAGAAATGCCGTATCTATTATGGCTTTTCGAAATTATTTCTAAACAGAAAAAAAAGGTATCTGTTTTTTGGCGTTGTAGCGCAAGTTCTTCTTCAATAACCTCTTCGCCAACAGATGCTACAATATTATTGATATCATCATTTTCATTTGCAGCAAAGATAACTGCTGCCATATGTTTGCAACTCCCATTTTTTTGAAAATCTGTACAGCTGCATACGGAATCAACCCCTAGATAATTATGGGTTAAAAATAGTTCGATATTTTGAGCATCTTCCCCTTTGATGCGTGCACAAATATAGCGAATTTTCTCTGTTACGTAGCGGTCACGCTCGATTACAACTTTTGCTTGTAAAAAAAGACTGTTTCCTTTTGTGACCTCTTTGCTATCATATACGATGTTATCTACATAATCCCATATTGTCATTTCAGCATCATACTCCATCCATATTCTTCTTCATTCCTTAATTGTATCGTATTTTCATCTTTTTTTCTACCTTTTCATACTTTTCTTTGAGCTTTTCTCCTTTAGTACACGGTTTTAGCTCGTTTGAATACTTGCCTATTTTCTGTATCCAGGGTTTTGCATAATAAAAAGTGAGAATATTCACTCCTCATTTTTTGTTTTTTTATTACTATACCCATAAAGGGTACTCTTAATATAACGTATTTTTTTAATCAATATATTGCCTTGGATTTACGGCTGAACTCCGATCATTACTGCCAACACGGATTTCAAAATGCAGGTGAATTCCTGTTGATAGACCAGTTGTTCCCATTCCACCAATAACATCTCCGGATTCAACTACTTCACCTTCACGCACATTAATTTTATTGAGATGTGCATATAATGTCCAATACCCATTATTATGGTCAATAATAATATGGTTCCCATAACTTGAGTTATATGTAGCACTCACTACCGTTCCATTATCTGCTGCATAAATATCACCATTTAGTTTATCATTAATATCCATTCCATAATGTGGTCCAAAACCATATGTTGGATCCATGTATTCGGCCGATACTCGTCTACTCTGCGAAGGCCATATGAAGATACCACTTCCGATGTGCGTTGCTTCTTTTACTCCACGCTGAATGACTGCTTTTTTTGCTGGTTTGATGACTTCTAGTTGTTCTTCTGATAGATACACCTTCTCACCAGTACTACTATATTTAAATATATATTGGATCCGCTGTACCCCATCTTCCCCTGCTTCTAATACTGTTGATTTTCCTTGATACAAGTTTTCATCATCCACGTACTCAATATCATATAAAAGGGGCTCTTCTACTTCTTCAATTTCAATTTTAGAAAATGCTAAATCATATTGTGTATCGGCAATAAAAATTTCTGAGCCTGGGACTAAAATTGAATCTGCTTTCAGCATCGGGTTGAGTAACTCTAGTTCTTCTATGATACTCCCCGTTTGGATAGCAATATTTTGGACTGTTTCGCCCTGCACTATTTCATGTGTCAATCCAGTAGGAGCCATAATTTTATGCACAACCTGCTGTTCTGTTAGGACTTCTTCTAGTTGCACACGAACTTTCTCCCGTTCGACTTGACCATTTAAATCAATTGAGTAACTCG
This sequence comes from Erysipelotrichaceae bacterium, assembly GCA_003864555.1. Taxonomy (GTDB): domain Bacteria; phylum Bacillota_I; class Bacilli_A; order Culicoidibacterales; family Culicoidibacteraceae; genus BHER01. Next base: position 2,703 of record BHER01000028.1, read on the forward strand.
TATCTGCTTCGCCAACCTTACTTCCTGTTACATGCTTCACTTTTTCAATCGCATTACTCCAAATTTCTGTATTACGGACGATATAGTCATTTTCAACTCCATTATCTTGGATGACTTTTAATTTTAATGCATCCATTGTAAACTCTTGCGTGTTCCAAATTTCTTGATACAACTGCTCTTGATTCCCCAAAAGCTCCTCTTCATTTTGATAGCGTCCCTCGATAACGAGATTTTCACCAAAATAGAGCCCATCAATTACACCGTATTTCGTCTCAATATTTGTTGCAATATAGCTTTTGAATTTTTCAATATTTCCAAGGGTTCCCATTTTTTTTTCACCTTGATACACATCATAAACTAACCTAATTTCTGTACTTGCACTATTTTGGTATCCATTATTTTGTAGAAGGAAGCCTGTAAGGAGGGTTACAAGCGATAATAATGTAATAAATACGATAAATTGTCCATTTTTTAAATTCAAAACCCTCTGCCTCCTTCAATCTTATTTGTTTAATTTTTTCTTTCCTTTTAAAAGTTTAACATATTCTTGCCAAAATAGGGCTGTTTTTACTTTATTTTTACTTTATACTGAAAAAAATACGGATATTCTCTCTACTTTTACACCGCTATTTCTTTGCATGCGCTAAAATACGCGTGGCATTAAGTACAGCAAGTAATGCCACTCCAACATCTGCAAAAACGGCTTCCCACATCGAGGCAAGCCCCATTGCTCCTAGCCCTAAAAAAATTATCTTCACAATAAAAGCAAAAGCTATATTTTGCCAGACTATTTTCTTTGTTTGCCTTGCAATTTTAATTGCAGTTATTAATTTACTTGGTTCATCCGTCATAAATACAATATCTGCTGCTTCAATTGCTGCATCTGATCCAAGTCCACCCATCGCAATCCCAATATCTGCACGTGCAAGGACTGGTGCATCATTCACACCATCCCCGATGAAAGCAAGCTTCCCTTTCACCGATTTTTGTTCATTATAATATTCCACTTTTTCGACTTTATCTGCGGGTAATAGCTCAGCATGGATCGCATCTACCCCGATTTTCTCACCAACTTCCATCGCTATTTCTGTATTATCACCCGTAAGCATAATAGTTTTTTTGATACCTAGTTTATGGAGGTCAGTTACTAATCCCTGTGCATCTGGTTTAATTTTATCGGCAATAATAATGCATCCATAGTATTTCCCATCGTATGCTACATAGACTTTCGTCCCAATGTCTGTAATGTTTGGAATACTTAAATTGAGGGTTTCCATCAGTTTTGCATTCCCAACATTTAATTTTTTTTGCTTATAAAAAGTCCCAATTCCCATTCCCGATATCTCTTCATATTCGATCCCATCTTCTCTGGGCAAATCACCTTTGTAAAATGCTAAAATTGATTTGGCTATTGGATGATTTGAGTATGTTTGGGCAATTGCTGCAAGGGTAATAATTTCTTCTTCTTGATAGCCTGCATTGGCAATAATCTTTTGGACTGAGAAAATACCTTCTGTTAGTGTTCCTGTTTTATCCATTACCACAATTTCAAGATTATTAAGTGCTTCTAAATAATTACTCCCCTTAATCAGGATACCATTTTTCGAAGCTGCTCCTATTCCACCAAAAAAACTCAGTGGAATTGAAATAACCAATGCGCAAGGACAAGAAATTACTAAGAAAATTAGTCCCCGCTCAATCCATGTATATAAATCTGCTCCTAATATAAAAGGTGGTATAAGCATTAAAAATACTGCGATGATTACAACAATTGGTGTGTAGTAGCGTGCAAATGTCGTCATGAAATTTTCAGTCTTCGCTTTTTTATTACTTGCATTTTCGACTAAATCGATAATTTTAGCCACTGTTGACTCGCTAAATTTCTTTGTCACTTCAATTACTAAAACACCACTTTGGTTGATATATCCCGATAAAACTTCCTGTCCCGTTCGGACTTCTTTTGGGATGGACTCGCCAGTCAATGCAACTGTATCCATAAAAGATACCCCTTCTTTTACAATACCATCCACTGCAACTTTTTCTCCGGGTTTGACAATAATCTCCCAACCAACTTCGATTTCTTCTGGGGAAACGATGGTTTCAATTCCCGCATTATAGCGGGTAGCATAGTCTGGCCGGATATCCATCAACTCTGTTATCGATTTCTTTGATTGCCGTACTGCTAAATCTTGAAAGTATTCGCCAACTTGGTAAAAAAGCATAACGGCAACAGCCTCGGGGTAGTCACCAATTAGAAAAGCTCCAAGTGTTGCAAGTGCCATTAGGAAATTTTCATCAAATATCAGCCCTTTCCGCATATTTTTGAAAGCTGCTAGTATAACATCTTTCCCTAATACATAATAACTTATAAGAAAAATGGTAAGGCGTGCTATCGGTGGTATTGGGATAACACGTGGTAATAGTAAAGCGATTATAAAAATTACTGCACCCACTGAAAAAACAAGTAATTGTCTGGTGAAAAAAGGCTCATGCTCTGCTTTTTTTGTTGCTTGTCCCTGTTCATAGACTTCCATTTTCGGCTCATATAGTCGGATGGCATCTTCAACAATACCTGCTATTTTGGTTTCTAATTCATCAGCAAATTTTACCGTAATTTTATTGGTAATTGAATTGACACTCACATCGTCAACGCCAGTATTTTCCGCTATTTTTCGTTTAATTTTATCCGCGCAATTTGTACAACTGATACCCGAAATTATATATGTTTTCTCCATTATTGTATACTCCCCTCTGCATTGTGCTCAAAGCCAATAGCAAATAATTGATGCACATGTTGATCTGCAAGTGTATAGTATACAGATTTTCCAGACTTCCGTGCTTTGACTAAATTCCCCATACGCAAAAGCTTTAATTGATGAGAAATTGCCGATTTTGTCATGTCGAGTAGCATGGCAATATCGCAGACACACATTTCCTCATAACTCAAGGCACACATGATACGAATACGCGTTTGATCTGCAAAAAGCTTAAATAAATTAGCAAGCTGGTTCATTTCAATTCTCTCTGGTAACTGTCCCCGCACATACTCGACAATCTCTGGATGTAAAACTGTACATATAGTTTCTGCTTTTCCTGACATAAAGACCACTCCTCTTTTAATAGTTGAATAGTTGCTCAACCGTTTGTTAAATTATAGCATGTTTATAAAAAATGGGCAAGTATTTCCAACAAAAAAAGCTACTTGCAGCCAAGTAGCTTTGATCTTTTACTTTTTAAAAATAACCATCCATTTTTCTGATAATGGGTGCTGCATCGTCAAAACTGCTGCCATCTCTTTTTTCAATAAGGCAACAATTGGTCCGGGTATTTCACTATGTGTAAATTTACGCCCATCGACTTCTGAACCATGACCAATTTGCATAGCAGTTCCTGTGATAATCAACTCATCCGCTGTATAAAGTGTTGAACGGTCAACATCTGCTTTTTCTACAGGAATATTATTATACTCTAATAATTCAATCACACTTCGTATTGTTATTCCCTCGAGTGCTCCTGAGCCAATTGGGGGCGTTATGACTTGTCCGCGGTGAACAACAAGTGTATTTGCAACACTTGCTTCTGCAAGCATTCCTTGACTATTAAAAAGTAATGCTTCATCAAATCCTGCAATATTTGCTTGGTGCGTTGCCATCATTGAGTTGACATACCCTCCTGCAACTTTTGCTTTGGTTGAAATTGAAATATCCGCATACTTTGTGTAACTTGATGTTAAGAAAGTTATTCCTTTTGATGTATCGGCATACTCATCCATCAGCATCATATACACTGCTAAATCAAATGTCAGATTACGGAGTTTTGGTCCAACTTGCGCCTCATCACAGAATAAAAATGGGCGGATATAGAAGTTCCCCTTGATGTCATTCAATTCGATTGTTTTTTTGATGATTTCATAAAATGCCTCATAGCTATAATCAACACCATATGCCATAATTTTTGATGCGTTCATTAAACGAGCATGGTGATCTTTTAACCGAAAAACAGCAATATCTCCATTTTCCAACACATATCCTCGAATACCACCAAATACAAGTGTTCCATAGTGGAGTGAGTTTGTTGCAATTCCAAGACCTGCATCTTCATATTTCATGAATTCTTTATCATAATAGACATATGGTAAAATTGCTGGGTTTTTTTTGCGGGTCATTCTTTCTTTTATCGTTTCAGCCATTTTGGGGTCATCCTCTCTTTTTACGTTTTTACATTTTATTTATTATACCACAATTCTGGGTTTTTGTCTGGTGCTATTTATAAAAACATGACAAATTATAGGCCTGAGATTGCCGATTATTTGATAGTTTTCCTCCTTGTTAAATTTTATTTTATCTGTGAATTTTTTGATTTATCTAGCTATTCATCGCCTGATGGACTATACTAGAGATAGATTGAACTGCACAGATGAATAAAAAGCCATATAATGGTTCACTCAAGAATTGGAGAGAACACGACATGGAAATTACTATTATTGGCGCCGGTAACGGCGGAAGCGCAATGGCAGCTGACCTCAAAATAAAGGGGCATCACGTTAGCCTTTTAAAAACATCAAGTAAAGGTGATTTACGCCATTTTACAACCATACGTTCAAATAATAATACTATTACATTAGAGGAGAAAAACCAGTCTTCCTCTGTACAACTTGATGTGGTCACAACAGATATCTCTGAGGCGCTCACACCACTTACTGAAGTTGTCATTATTTTTATTCCAACAACTTTTCATCAAGATATTATCCGTCGAATTGTACCTTTTCTCCGTAAAAAACAAATTATTATGTTACAACCTGGATACTTAGGAACAGCTTTTTTTCTCAAATACGCACATCATCTAGACTTAACAATTGTTGAGGCTGAATCGTCTCCACTTGATTGTCGTATTACAAAACCTGGTCTTGTTACGGTATCTTTTCGAAATGTTTGTAACCCGATTGGTGTTTATCCTGTTAGCAATGGTCCACTTGTTTTAGAAAAACTTGAGAGTTTTGGCTATAATTTTAAATTGCTCAAAAGTGTTGTTGAATCAGCACTGCATAACCCTAATTTAATTGTTCATACAATTGGTGGGATTATGAGTATTCCTCGTATTGACTATTCAAATGGTGAATATTGGATGTATAAAGAGGTCTTTTCTCCTCGTGTTTGGAATTTGGTAGAGCAGCTTGACTCAGAGAAAATGCTTGTACTTGAAAAACTAGGATTTGAGCCTTTATCTTATCTTGAAGCCTGTAAAATACGAAATTCTCCCGCTGATTCTTCAGAGAGTGCCAAGTCTATTTTTGATCATTATGCACAATTTGATTCAATTAAAGGGCCACTTGTTAGTAACTCACGCTATATTACCGAAGATGTCCCTCAAGGTCTTGTGTTACTTGAATCTCTTGGAGCATATCTAGGAGTTGAAACCCCAATTTGCAGCTCACTTATTACAATTGCAGGGAGCTTTCTTGAGATTGATTATCGCTTAGATAGTCGTTCATTAGATACATTGGGTGAAAAATATGTCTTACCCCTTCTCAATCATACCGAAGATTAATATATTTCAAAAAGTAAAAGGACAGTTTAATAAACTGTCCTTTTTTTGCTTTTATCGTAAATCTTCAACTATTTCTGTTTTACTCTTTGTTTTGTCATCCACTTTTTTTACAACGGTTGCAGGATTTCCGACCGCAACTGAGTATGGCGGCACATCTTTTGTAACCACTGCACCTGCACCTATTACAGATCCCATCCCTACACGTACGCCTTCTAAGACAACTGCATTTGCACCTACTACGACATCATCTTCAATGATGACTGGTGTTGCACTTGCAGGCTCGATAACACCTGCAATGACAGCACCTGCTCCAATATGACATCGAGCACCAATTGTTGCTCGTCCTCCTAAGACAACATTCATGTCAATCATTGTTTTTGGTCCTACTACTGCACCAATATTAATAACTGCCCCCATCATGATAACTGCATCTTCACCAATTTCTGCATGCTCACGAATATAGCAGCCTGGTTCAATTCGTGCTTGGATATTTTTGGTATCTAACATCGGGATTGCTGAGTTACGATAGTTTGATTCATACAATGTATTTTCAAGTTGCTCTTTTGCAACCATTTCACTCACTTTTGTATATTCACCTATTGCCATGACAAAATTATCTGGATTATAAATTTTAACATCGGGATAGCTCCCTTTAATTGTACCTGTTGCGAGCAATTTGACTGTTGTTTTTCGCTCCGAATCTTTGATGAATTTGATAATTTCTGTTGCTGTTTCAAGTTTTCTCATGAGATAGCCTTCTTTCTTTTTTATAATAATTCTGTAACGGTGTAAAGACCAGGTTTCCTATTAAGCAGCCGTTCCATTAGATCCACTGCACCCTTAGCAAAAAGATTTTTGCTAAGAGCCGTATGTTTTACTTCAATAAGTTCATCATCCTTTGCAAAATAGACGCTATGTTCTCCATAGACGTTTCCGAGTCTAAGCGATTGCATGCCAATTTCTTCGCTATTTTTACGTGGGTGGTCACGGCGATTATACACTAATTCTGCTTGCTTGCCTCCGCGACCAGCTAGTACAGCATTTTTTAATTTCAATGCTGTGCCACTTGGTGCATCTATTTTCTTATTGTGGTGGATTTCAACTATATCCGTTTCATATAGCCTTAACTCTTTTGCAAGCGTTTTAACCGCTTTTTCAAGCACTGCAATACCAATACTTGTATTATACGTTTGCACAATTGGAATGGTTGCTGCCGATTTTTCTATCTGTATGAGTTGTTTATCTGTGTATCCTGTTGTTGCAAGGAGTAATGGTAGCTTATATGCTACTGCACCACTTAAAACTGCATTGAGTTGTTCGGGATGTGAAAAATCAATTATCCCTGCAATATCTCCAATTTCAAGTGCTTTTGCAAGTGTTGGTATTTCGCGTTCATTTGGGAATGATGTGGTGAATCCAGCACATATAAAATTTTCACTTTGCTCTAACATCTCTGCAACTTTTTGTGCCATTGCACCCGTCCCATTGACAATAATTTTCATCATTTTAAACATCTCCTTTTCTATTTTAAATTAAAAGTCCCTTTGCATATTTGGCTTGCTTCTCCAATTAAATGGAGCTGTTCTCCAATAAGTCTCACATATAATATTCCTCCTGCAACAAGAAGCTTTACTTCTACGCATGCTGGTGCAATAAACTTAAAGTAGATATGTGCTACCGCTACTGCACCAGTTCCACATGCAAGTGTTATTCCTGCACCACGTTCCCATGTTTGCATTTCAACTATTCCTTTTTGTTTTTCACTCATAAAATTGACATTTGTTCCTTTGGGGAAGAGGCTGTTTTTTTCAATACTAGCTCCAATTTCTGCCCAATTTTCAGGGATATTTTGATCAATCCGAACAAGATGATCAGTCATCGTGTATGTTTGGTAATAAGTGTTTCCCTCAATTTCGCATATATGAATATCAGGTTTAGCTCCTAAGTTAACATCAATTTCTCCGCTTACTTTAAAGCATACTTCAACTGCTGATTGGCTTGTTAGGATAGTAAGTTTGGGACTTGTGTCTAAAAAAACATCTGCAAGATACTGGCGGAAAGCACGCATCCCATTGCCACACATATATGCAGAGCTTCCATCACTATTATAGTAATGCATTTTATACTGTTCACCAATTTTTTGAGAAAAAATTAACCCATCGGCACCAACACCAAAATGACGATCACAGATTTCAGCAATCCGCGTTTCAAATATGCCCGCTTGGATGAATTCTAGTGCTTGCTGTTCCGAGATGATGATAAAATCATTCCCACAGCCGTGGTATTTATAAAATTCCATTGTCTTCACATGCAACATCTCCTCTATCTCTACAAGTCAAATGCTTGTGCTAATTGAATAACTGCTTGTTCTACCGCTTGTTCAGAGATAATCACACTGATACTAATATCAGAGGTGCTTACTTGTAAGACCTCAATTTGGGAGTTTGCCAGGAGGCGGAATACTTTTGCTGCAGTTCCTGTTGAACTCATCATTCCAATTCCAACGAGTGATATTTTTGCAACATCGGTTAAGATATTTGTGTGAACACCTGCATTATGGTGTTTCAAATCAGTAATTGCTTTTTCAACCTCTCGCTGCTCATCCCGTTTACAGGTAAATGCAAGTGATTTATCGGCATTTTGGCTAATCATATCGACATTGACTGCCTGTTTTTCAAATAGTTCAAATAAATCGGCAATATTTGTAATCGTCATTTCCATCCCTGAAATACTCACACGCAAAACATTTTTATCAATTCCAATTCCTGTAACAACTTTTTTTTCCATTGCTTTTTCTCCTATCCATGTACCCGGTAGATTACTGAGTGTTTTCCCAACATACAAGGGAATTACATATTTTTTTGCAAGTTCTACTGCACGAGTTTCAAGGACTGATGCACCTAAAATTGCAAGTTCCATCATTTCATCATATGTAATATGACTAAGCTTCTTAGCCTCTGGAAATATGCGTGGATCTAGTGTGTAGATGCCTTCAACATCGGTGTAAATCTCACATTTTGCATCGAGTGCCGATGCTAGGGCGACTGCGGATGTATCTGATCCACCACGTCCAAGTGTTGTCAAATCACCACTGCTATTTATTCCTTGGAAACCTGCAACGATAACAATTTGATTTTGGTCAAGATGGCGTTTGATGCGGGTTGTTGAAATATTTGTGATTGTACTTTTGGTATGGATACCTTCTGTTTCGATTCCAATTTGATAGCCTGTAAGCGAAATTGCTTTTTTACCGATTGCTAAAAGTGCAATTGCTAAAAGTGCTGCCGTTTGCTGCTCACCTGTTGTTAAAAGCATGTCCATCTCGCGTTTACTTGGTGTTTGTGCAACTTGCCCCGCTAGTACAAAAAGCTCATCAGTCATCTTATTCATGGCAGAAACAACAATGACAAGCTTCTGTTTTTGCGTGGCTAAAAATCGCGCGATTTCCTGAATTTTATCAACAGTTGCAACACTTGTTCCACCAAATTTACATACTCTTATTTGCTCCATTACACGTTAGCTCCCATCTTTTTTTTCATAAAAAAACGCGGTTGAAAATACACTTCCCCCGCGCTTTGTAAACTCCTATATTACTAGCATTTACATTACCGAAAAAATAGTGCTTCATCACTTGATGACAGTGTACTAGATATTATCTATCACACCAGTAATCCATCTCACCTTTAGCTTGGATTACTTCGGCAAACTTCCCTTTCATTTATGTGCATCGCCTGGACTGGCCCACATAAAGTACTTTTGTTGTTTGCGCCTCTATCTTTCTATTAAATACTACTTTAACAGATTTTTAATTTTTTTACAAGCTCTTTAGTTTTAAAGAGCATTTCCAAGTTGTGTAATCAAATAGAGTATCACTAGTATATTGACGTAGGCCTTAGGTATGTCGCTTTCATTGCGGAAATGCCATCACATGGGCAGAAAGGGATTAAAAGCCCTGAACCCGGAGGGAGTGAAGTGACAGTTGCTATTTATAGCCATATCAAAGTTATTTATCCTTACAAATAAAGATTATATATGTTTCAGTTTGTTTGGAGTCGTTTTAAATTGACCCAATTGTGCAATTCCCCAAAAGAAAATGAAGAATATTTCTATCCTCCATTCTGTTTACATCACATTATTAATAAGCATCCACATTCATTTTTATCAATGTACTCAATTCATTTTGTTCTATATCAAAAACAAAAAGTCCCTCTCCATTTGAAAATACAATTCTTTTCTCATTTGCCTGATTCACACTATTTGCCCTAGCTGTTCCTTCTTGTACAATGTCTTTTAAGTTATAGGTTTTTTTGACAATTAAATTATTTGGTTCTATGTCTAAAATAGATATCATTGTCATTTGATCATGAAGTTGACCTGGTCAAGCTTTTTTGTAACACCAGAGTATAAACATTATGCTATCTGCTTCATACGTAATGGTGGTACACCATTCGTATAGGTATGTGGTGGCTGGTAGTTGTATTTTATATTTACAAAATGATATAATTTGTTATCTAGTAT
>BHER01000029.1 GCA_003864555.1 Erysipelotrichaceae bacterium
CTGTAAATTATTGAAAATTTCAACTGATGATTTTGTCATGCAAAAAAACTACTATTATGATTTTGATGATTTACTTGAAGAAAAGAAAATGTCTTTACGTATCCGCGTCCGTGCAGGTGAAAAATTTATTACACTTAAACAAAAAGCTGTTCAAACACAGCATGCACATATAGAAATTACGGAACCCCTAGCGGTTTCGGCACAAGCGCTTATTAGTGACCCTAAAGAGCATCTGCCAAAGGCAATTAAAAACCATTTATCTATGGAACAGGTGGAGCTAACAGAACTCATCCTCCTTGGTACGGTTGAAACATTACGCAAAGAATTAGAGTATCAAGATGGATTGCTTTGCTTCGATTATAATCGATTTGATGAGGTTAATGAGGACTACGAACTTGAATTTGAATATAGTGAGAGTTCAATCAATGATGGCGAGACTATTTTTGATAATTTCCTGGTACAACATAATATTCCACGAAAACCCTCAAAAAATAAAATTGCGCGCATGAAAGAATATCAAGAGAAAAAAGACGATTTAGCTACTCAATAGCACTCCTAATATAGAAAACACCATGTGGTTGTAAAATAACCAGATGGTGTTTTTCTTTTATATCTGAAAATGGTTCTTACAAAATATCCAATATCTTTTTAATGTCTTTCTACTATTTGCCCCATTCACAAGAAGCCATCCATTATCATAACTGATTTGCCCTACTTCTTCAACTGTTTTTTTAAGATACATAAAGAGGATTACCAAAACTGTTTGAATCCAAAAATATGACATCCCATATTCAGAAAAAGTGAGGTCTGGATGTAAAATTCTAACACCTAGTTTGGTAATATCTAACTGATTTTCATATAATAACATGGAAAGATAATCAGAGCGTCTTCCATATTTTCGCATCGTATCCTTCCACCGTGCAAAATGATATGCAAGTTTATACTCTTTCTGGTGGATTTTATGACCACTACTATAATCCACTTTTAAATAATATTCAATATGCCGCAGACTATCTAATCTAGACATCCACAACTGTATTTTGCCCTGTTGCAGATAGAGTGCACACTTAAGAAGAAAATACTCTTTTGTCTTGGAATTATAGAAAATAATATGTTCTCCTAGCTGGATCAGTTGCCTCGACCAAAGAGGCAGGCTCTTACTACATATATTTTCTGTTGTATACTCACAAGGAATCACCCAAAACAACAGAATTTTTTTATTGTGATAGCGTAAAGATCGCTTCTTGATCATTTCAAATTTGATAGCTGTTCTTTGAATTTCAAAAGCAATGCACAGATGCTCTAATCTGTATAGGACATCGATACGATGTGTTTTGCCCAACGGGACCTCTAATCCAACCTCTCCGCCATACCTTTTTAGCTCCGTTGCAATTTGTTCTTGGATCAAAAGATGTTCACTAAAGTCATGCTTTGTTTTTCTACATGGATTTGCATGAAAAAAATGTTTCCAGCCTTTCGTGCTTGTCCGTAAAAGTAGTTTTTGCTTGCAGATAGGACAAAAATATTTCAGCTTTTTTTCGCAATTATTACTTTGTGCCTGTATATATTCACCACTACTTAATTTTGCAATTCTCATAATCCTCCCCCCTCTGATGAAAGTTACTCTCTTTTACTTTCGTCAGAAAGGACAGTTTTTTTAAAATAGCGGTGCAAAAATACGCAGTAAAATTTCTTGGAATTTTTGATGCCAAGGCCGATTTTTCCAGTTATTATATACTAGTTGTGTTGATCTGTCAAAAAGAGACTCAAAAAGTGCTGAAATTTCAATATTGAGCTGCTTGTCTTGATATTGTACGATTGCTTGCTCAAAATTTAAAAATAGCGAACGCATATCTAAATTCATTGTTCCAAAAACACTAATGTCATCATCAAATAAATACAATTTACTATGCACAAAATATCCATCCATCTTATAGATTTTCACGCCCGCTTCTAAAAAGCTCTCAATATAGCTCTCACTACATCTATATACCATTTTCTTATCTGGAACTCCTGGAATGATAATACGCACATCTATCCCCAAATGCGCAGCAAGCTTCAAATCTGCCATGATATCCTCTGTTGGTATCAAATAGGGTGTCGTAATATATATTCTTTTTTTTGCACGCACAATAAGTTTCCGGAGCAATTCTTTTAACGCTGTTTTTTCACAATCGGGCCCCTCCACTAGCATTTGTGTGATCCCATTTTCTACTTTAATCGGCACTTTAGGGAAAAATGCTAAGGCCATTTTTTTTGAATCTAGCAGTATATATGAAGTTGAAAAACACCAATCCAGCAAAAAAGTCATTTGTAATCCACTAACCCCACTACCTTCGATTCGGAACATCGCATCAAACCATTGTAATTTCTTTTTCTCATAGCCATAGATATATTCACGCCCAAGATTATAACCACCACAATACCCAATACTTCCATCAATTATAATTGCTTTTCGGTGATTTACATGGAAGTGATCTAAATACCGTCCTTTTCTTTGATTAAAAAAAGTGAACTCCACTCCTGAATCTATCAAGGCTTCTATTTCGCTATCCCGCAAAAAAAGATGGCCTACAATATCCCCAAGGAATCTGACGTCCACTCCACTTCTAGCCTTCTTTTTAAGAATATCAAATAACGGTAATGTAACTTCGTCTAGTCGCGTGATATACATTTCAATATGGATACTGCTTTTTGCACGCTTTATATCCTCTAATAACGCATTATAAACATCCATCCCTACCATACATTTGATTTGATTTCCTTCTGAAAATAATGCTGCACCAGTACTAAAATGCCCTAACAGATTATGTCCTATCATCTCATTAGTTATTTGGTCTTTATATTGAAGACGATACCTTTTATCTGCCATCATTTTACGGCTAAAGACCCGACTTTTTAATTGTGTTGTTCCAATTAATGCAAATATAAATGCACCAAAAAATGGTAAGATTAAAATCATGATAAACCAACTAAATTTATCAAGAATAGTACGACGTGTAAATGCAAGATATAGCAGGGCAAGTACTACAAATGCTATCTGAAACGTAAGTCCCATAATAATAGGCAGAAATACAAGTGCTAAAAGCAGGAATAATATATAGAGCGCATACACTTGAAACATGTGTCGATAACGTTTTAATTTTCTTTTCCAGCGGTATTTTTTTTTAACGGATAGCTTCATTTTTTACACCACTTTCATCTATAATAAAAAAAGAAAAGAACACGAAAGTATTCTTTCGCTCCTTTTACTTTGTTGCCATCAATTTTCTTATATCTGGACATTCTTTCATATCTGGACATTCATCACAAGCTCTTGCCCGTTCACGAAGTTCTCTTGGAATAAATGTCCGAATTTCTTCATCATTATATCCTATTTGTAACCGCCGCTCATCAATAATAATTGGCCTCCGTAATATGCTTGGATTTTCTTGGATAAATGCAATGAGTTCTTTTGTTGTCATCGAATCTATATCAATGTTTCCCTCTGCAATAACTTTTGATCGCGTTGATATAATATCTTCTGTCCCATTTTCCGTCCGCTCCAAGATATGCTTTATTTCATCTTCATTTAGCGGAGCAACAAATAGATTTTTCTCGCGATACTCTAATCCAAAATGCTCTAACCATTTTTTAGCTTTCCGACATGATGAGCAACTTGGTGTTGTATACACTGTAATCATTTACGTTGCCTCCTTCTTCTATCATATATGTATTGTTATCTTTATTATCATTTCTTTACGTGTTCTATTATATCACTTTTCAGAATTATCACACACTATATTTTTAATATTCTACTTCTTTCAAATAGAGCCCCGTTGCGACCATTTTGACATGCACATACTCTTTGTCTGCCGTTAAATAAAGTTCATCAATTTTTTCAATTAACTCTTTTCCCCGATAAATTTCAAACATAAAAGCGACTAGAATGCGTATCATATACTGCAAAAAACCCGTCCCTTTTATTTTAAAAATATAGCATTTTTCAGATTCATCATACATACAATAGAAATACGATATTGTCCGAATCGCACTTACATCTTTTGAGGCTGTTGTGAATGCTGCAAAATCATGCGTTCCAATATAGGCCCGACAAATAGCATTTAATTTGTCTACATCAATTTCATCTGGCACATATGTGATATAGCGTGTGGCAAAAGGAGATTTATCCATCCGTTTTGTGCTTCTAAATTTATACCAATATTCTTTATTTACCACACGGAAGCGACTATGGAAATCGGCATCAACATGTTCAACACTATGCACAACGATATCAGCAGGTAATTGACAACGGAAAATATTATAAAGATTGTCTGCCGATATTGTTGTCCGCTCAATATCAAAATGGGCTACTTGCGCATATGCGTGCACTTTTGCATCCGTTCGACCACTTGCAACAATTAAGATCGGCTTTACATCAATTTTCTCTAATATGCGTTCAATTTCGCCTTGTACTGTTCGCATCTTTCCCGGTTGCCTCTGATACCCTGAAAAACTACTCCCATCATAACTAAAAATGATTTTCATTCTTTTCATCTTTTTCCTCACTTTTCAAAAAATATTTTATAGATTACTGCTAATAGAACATAACATATTAAGATAAACACGACAATTTTATCGCGTTGCTCTTTTTTTAATTCTGTAAAATGGGTGCGAACTCCATCAGGATCATATCCCCTAAGCTCCATTGCAATTGCAAGTGTTTCAGCACGATTAAATGAAATCAGAAATAACGGGATTAACAAAGAAATCAGATGTGTTGCTCTTTTGATGAGCGGACCACTATCAAATCTTGCACCTCGTGATTGCTGTGCCCGCAGAATTTTTGATGCTTCATCTTGTAGCGTTGGGATAAATCTGAGGGCAATAGCTAGAATCATTCCAATAATATGTGCAATATTCCCAAGTGGGCTCAACTCTTTTTCAATTGCATATGTTAGATCTAGTGGTTTTGTTGTGAGTGTTAAAAGTTGTGCGTATGTTGTTAATAATAGTAGTCGGAAGACTAATTGTAGTGTTTTGACAAATGTCTCTGGGTAGATTGCAAGCCAACCAAGCTGCCAAATTGGTGTTCCAATTCTCAAAAAAAGAATATTAAAAATGAAGATAAAAATAAAAATATACTTTACACTCCATAAGCTTTTGACAATAATTATGAGCGGCATTTTTACAAAAAGTAAAAGTAGGACTAGCAGTACACCTTGTATCATATAGATATATAAATCTGAAAAAAGTAATGTTACCAGCATAACACAAATTAAGCCAAAAAATTTGGTCATTGGGTGGAGGCGATGCAAAAATGTGTCCAAATCAAGATACTGACCTATGACTGCATGCATTATTGCCCCTCCTTCCATATTTTAATCTGTTGGACAACTTGCTCAAGTGTTTCACAATCTTTCTCCAAAATCGAGAAATTACTGTCTTTTTGCTGAATTGCTTTAATTATTTGGTACATTAAAGGGATTTCTAATGCCAATGCTTCACAATAATCTCCCATAAAAAGGTCAAATGGCGTACCATCATATGCAACCATCCCAGATTGAAATACAATAACACGTTTTGCAATTTGTTGCACAAACTCCATATCATGTGTAATAAATAATAGTTTTTTTTGATGTTTCTGATAGAGATTTTCAAAAAGTTCGCTCATATGTGCTCGTGCTAATGGGTCAAGACCAACCGTTGGCTCATCCAAAATGAGCACTTCGGGCTCGTATGCCAATGCACCGGCAATTGCAACTTTCCGCATCTGACCACCACTTAAATCAAATGGGTAACGCGCGAAAAGATCAGCATCTATTTTGACTAAATTAAGTGCCTCTATTGCCTTTTTTTTAGCTAATTCATTACTTAAGCCAAAATTTAATGGCCCATACATTACATCTTCTAGTACAGTATTTGCAAATAATTGGTAATTTGGATTTTGGAAGACATAGCCAATTTTTTTTCTTAATTGAAATAAATCCCGATTTTTTTTCTTAGTAATGGTCATATCAGCAACTTCTACATATCCTGATGTTGGCTGTAATAACGCATTTATATGTTGCATTGCTGTTGATTTACCACTTCCTGTCTGACCAACAATCGCAGTAGGTACCAAAGCACTTAAATCCAAGTCGACGTTTATCAGTGCTGCAGTATTCTTATTATCAAGGGACATATACGTAAAACTCACATTATTAAATTTTATTTGCATAATTCCACCACCAATTCTGCAACTGAAAACTTAGCTTCTTGAATTAAGCCTGCATCTTTGAATGCTTGACTGTATACCAAAATTGGTGGTTTTGTCAGATGCATTTGTTCAAAATCATATGCACCTAAGAATAATTCTTTTGGTGTAGTATCTGCAACAATCGCCCCTTTTGAAAGGACAATAACGCGTTCTGCTCGCATAACTTCCTCTAAATCATGTGTAATGATGATAATAGTTTTATCCCCGCGCTTTTGCAAAGCAGTAATAGCTGCCATTACCTCTTTTTTACCTTGTGGGTCAAGCTGTGATGTTGCCTCATCAAATATCATATAATCTGTTTCAAGTGCCAAGCAGCTAGCAATGGCAACTCTTTGCTTTTGTCCACCACTTAGTTGTTGTGGCTGCTTATTTAAAAAAGTGGTAATATTCGTTTTCGCGGCAACATCTGCAATTATTACTTTCATTTTTTCACGATCAACACAGCGGTTTTCTAAACCAAAAGCAATATCTTCTGCAACCGTACTCCCAACAAATTGATCTTCTGGATTCTGTAAAACAACACTAATTTTCCGGCGAATTTGAATGATTTCGGCTTGTGCTTCTTTTGAAAAAACAGCACCATCAATAGACACACTCCCGACATCAGGTAACAGTATCCCACATAGAATTCTGCTTAGTGTGGTTTTCCCCGAACCATTTGCTCCAACAATTGCAATATACTCTCCCTTTTTGAGCGTCAAATTAAAATTTTCAAAAAGAGCCGTATCACCGTATTTAAAATCAATTCCTTCTATTATAATTCCACTTTTCATTATCTTTTCGTCTCCGTTTTTATAGCTAAAAAGCCGTTTTCTTCGCCTATTAGTGCAAGCTTGTCTCGTTTGTCAATACTTTTTGTCAAAGCAAAAATTGTTGGCCCACTTCCACTTAATATGCTCACATCAGCATCCGCTTTTAATACTTGTTTTAAATATGCTAGATCGGGATATTCAGCAAAAGTTGGCTGTTCAAAACTATTGCCAACGGCAGCACATATTTCATCATATGAGCCACTAGCAAGTTTTTTTTCCAGCATATCAATATCGATATGGTTTATTTTTTTATTGCTGACTTTTTGATATGCTTCTGCTGTTGAAATTCCATACTTCGGCTTAAATAGCACTACATATATTTTAGGAAGGGTTGAAATGAATCTAATTTTTTCCCCTATTCCTGTAACACGCGCCATCTTATGGAATAAGCAATATGTCACATCTGCTCCTAGTTCTACTGCTAGTGCTTTTTTTTCAGCAGTACTTGCAGCAATTCCCCAAATAATGCTCAGAGCATTGAGTGTTACAGCACAATCACTACTTCCACCAGCAAGCCCTGCTGCAACCGGTATTCTTTTTATCAATTTGATTTCAACACCAGCGGATATATCAAATTTTTGCTGCATTTTAATAGCAGCACGGTAAATAAGATTATCCTCAATATTTCCAAAAAAACCAACCATTTCTAGTGTGATTTCCCCACTTGTATTTGCTTTAAAAAAAAGGCTGTCATGTAACGCCAATGATGCCATAATCATATCTACTTCATGTAGACCATCTTCACGTCTATATAAGATATCAAGTCCTAAATTAATTTTTGCATATGCTTTGTATTCAGTTCCCAAAATCATTGGCCCCCTCATTTTCTTTAAAATCATGCTTATATATTATAACATATAATTGGGAATTTTTCTGAGGATTCCCAAATTATAGCTACTTCCAAATCTGCTTAATCAGATAAAGAAAAAAAGCCGTAAATTCCTTCTTGCTACTCAAGTAGCATCCAGAACTGACGACTTCAATATTACTTATCTGCTTTTAGTGCAAGTAATGCATTATAACATACACCCAGTACACTTAGAATAAGCGCATTGATGAGATATGGTACACTTCCATCAACAAAATACTTAACTATATTAGCCATTTCTGCTTTAGCATCAAGTTGCCCTGCTGCTGCAGATTCACTTATATATTGCCAGTTATTAGAAAATATGTAAATTGAGTACACTACTAAAACTGCTGCAGCTACAAATAATACAATTGATAATATACTAATAATTGGCTTATTTTGTACTTCTGGTTGCTTTTCAATATCCACTAATACTTCTTTAACTTTTGGTGCTGGTTTTGGTGTTGGTATTGGTTTTACAATTCCTGTTTTTTGTGGAGCTACTTTTTTAGCTTGAGCTTTTTTAGGCTCTCCTTTTACTACTACAGCATCTTTTCCAACTTTTACATTAGTTTTTTTGGTGTCTGGTTCTTTGGTAATTACCTCATTGTTCTTTTTTTCTACATTACTCATTATAAAATCTCCTTCTGTTATAATACTACTTTTAGTATTATACACGTTTTTGCTTAACTTTTCCTTAAAATTAGTGATAAATTACAATTTATTTTGCGATTTATTATCCTATTTGTGATTGTGCCTCATACATCTCAAAATATAACCCACGCTTTTGGATAAGTTCTGTATGCGTCCCTTTTTCAACAACCGCACCTTTATTTAAAACGATGATGCTATCAGCATCTTTTATCGTCGAAAGCCGATGTGCAATAATAAATGTCGTTCTTTTTTCTGCACCTATTTTCAAAGCATTATTAATTTTCTGTTCTGTTTCACTATCGATATTCGCTGTTGCCTCATCTAAGACAACAATTGCCGGATTTTGGATGATTGTGCGGGCAAATGCGATAAGTTGTCTTTGTCCTAAAGAAAAATTCTTCCCTAACTCACTTACAGGTTGTTCTAATTTTTCTGGATGGTCTAAGATATCACCTGCACCAATTTCAGCTAGTAATTTCTCAACATCTGCTTTTGAATATTGGAAATCGCCCATGGTAATTGCCTCATACAGTGTTCCTTTGAATAAAATTGGATCCTGTAGAATAATGCCAATATGTTTGCGATAGACATCACGACTCATAGCCTTTATCTCAATTCCATCAACCCTAATTGTCCCACTATCGTAATCATAGAACCGCAAAAATATATTCATAAGTGAGCTTTTCCCACTCCCTGTATGTCCAACAATTGCAACCGTTTGATAAGGTTTGACTTTAAATGTAATATTCTTAAGAACGTTTTCATTACTACCATAACTAAAACACACATTATCAAATCTGATTTCTCCTGAAAATCTTGCCACATCCGTCATTATTGCATCCGCTCGTTCAATTTCTTCTGGTTCGGCCATATATTTAAAATAACGGCTAATCGAAACATTTGACTGTTCCACAATTGTGATAATCGAGAAAACCTGATACAGCGGTTCAACATAGTAATTAACATAAGCAATGAGGAGGTAAATTGTCCCTATTGTTAGCCCAATTACCCCTGCATCAAAGTAGATAAGACCTGCATAAATTAATATTGCTAGCCAAAGTGCTCGCCGAATCAGGTTTACAGCACTCCCAGTTGAAAATGATCTAAGTTTCAATGATTGATGATTATAGGCATACACATCATAATTTAAGCCATCAAATTCTTCACATGCCTGTTCCTCATATCTAAAAGCATTGATGATGGCAGTTCCTTGAAACTGCTCATTCAAAAGGGCATTGAGTGCTGAGGATGAATGTCGTGCTTTTTCATAATAAATATTGATTTTTTTACGATAAAAATACAACCAAAAATAGAGCATTGGTAAAACACATATACCACCAATAAAAAGGCGGTAATCTAAAATAAAGAGCATAATATAGATACCAAAAAACATAATAGCAGCCTGTAAAATTTGAATCCCTACACTTGATGCCAATGAGTAGAACATGCTTACATCACTAATTAGATAGGAAATAAATTTCCCATCTTGTTTTTTCGCAAAATAATCAATTGGTAACTTTTGTAGTTTCTTCATTCCATTTACACGGAAATCGGCAATAATATTTCGTGAAAATTTGCGCATAAAGACATTGTTCAGCCAAGCAAAAAGTGGATGTATTAGTACCACAAGTAAATATATTGTTATAATTTTATATAGACCTGCGATATTTGGTTGATATAATGCCTGAATATCTGTTTTAGATAATTTAAGAACTTTGTAATCTAAAATTTCACCCGTTTTACTGAGGGCAATACCTGCTTTAATTTCGCCAATTTCTGTAAGTTTTGGGACATCAAAAACAAAATATGCTTCTTTTTCATCATACGCAACCCGAATGGTTTTCTCAATATCTACTGCATCATCCTGATTTTGTGTAAGATGCAGACCATCAATAGTTGGACCACCACTATTACTCGTCTCATACCATGGTTTTTTAGTCAAGGTTAGAATATTTTCATCCAAAGCATATTGGGTCATAATGGGTAGAAGTAGAAGACAGACTGTTGTCAGCATTGAAGTAATAGCAATCAAATACATAAGTGTCTTTTCATGCCTGATACTTTGCCATAATACTTTCAAATAGGAATTTTTCATATTATTCTACCTCCATTTTCTGATAACCATATTGTTTATAATACCAACCTTTTGCATTCATAAGCATTTGATGTGTCCCTTGTTCTACAATACAACCATCTTTTAGCACAATAATATGATTTGCATTGACTACTGCTGATAATCTGTGGGCAACGATAATATTTGTTTTACCTTTACGATATGTAGCAATATTCGCCATGATTTTGGCCTCTGTTTTACCGTCTACTGCAGAAAGCGCATCATCTAGAACTAATATCTCTGATTCGCTTAAGAAGGCACGTGCAATCGCTAAACGCTGTTTTTGACCTCCTGAAAGCATAACACCACTTTCCCCAGTCATTGTCTCAAGTCCATCTTCTAAAAACTCCATATCTTTACGAAAATCAGCCAAGTCAATTGCAAGCTCAATTTCAGCATCCGTTGCATTTACTTTAGCAACTTTTAAATTATCTTTCACTGTTTTAGAAAAAAGTACATGTTCTTGTGGGACATAGCCAAAAAGTGCTCGGATGCTTTCAAGATTATAGCTATTGTATGCGCGTGCATTTACGAGGATCTGTTCTGGTTTTTCTAAGTAGTACTCTCCCAAAAGCTGCCGAATAATCGTTGTTCTCCCTCCACCAATAGGCCCAACAATTGCAAGGGTTTCCCCTTTATTCAGTGTAAAGCTAACATCTTTTACTGCATAATCATCTAGCTGTGCATCCGGATAGCGGAACGTATAATTTTGGAATACCAGTTGCTCAAAATCACCTAACTTTGGCAATGTTGCATCAACGACGACTTTCGTTTGCTCCGCCAAAATCGAACTAATTCTATCATATGATACATCACCTCTTTTAAGAATTCCGAACACATTTCCAAGTGCAAAAAGTGGCCAACCAATCATACCCAAATAGAGCATAAATGTAACGAGTTCTCCTGGT
Source organism: Erysipelotrichaceae bacterium (assembly GCA_003864555.1). Classification (GTDB taxonomy): domain Bacteria; phylum Bacillota_I; class Bacilli_A; order Culicoidibacterales; family Culicoidibacteraceae; genus BHER01. The sequence goes on from BHER01000029.1 coordinate 11,576, forward strand.
GTAATCTCACTTGCAAATACCATTTTAGCACCAAAGAAAAGTGCGAGTATTTCCGAGAGTCCAAATGTAAAGTAGAGTACTAGCGTGATGAGATTTTCATACTTATCTCCTTTTGCATAGGCATCTCGTACTTTATATGCTTTTTCCCCCAGCATCTGAGCATTCTCTTTTGTTTTCCGGTTTGCACGAATTGCCTGGACACCGCGAACTGATTCAAGTAAGCTCTCACTTAAATCACTTAAATATTCTTGGGCAACTTTATGGTATTGGCTAATTTTATTACCAAATGTTGATAATAAAAATGTCATAAAAATCAGCGGTGTTACTGTAATGACTGTCAACTTTACATTCACAACAAAAATCATCGCACCAATAATCAATCCTAAAAAAACTGTTCCCTCAAGTAGAAAAAAGAAACCCTCACTTGTTACAAGTGCTACCTGCTTAAGATCTGTTGTTGCACGCACCATCAAATCGCCCACAGCGTGGCGTTTAAAAAAAGAACCATCCATTTTCATAACATGATCGTAAAATTTTTTACGAAAAATTTTTTCAAATTTTAACCCTAATCCAAAAAGAATATAAACCCAAATAACTGCAGCAATATATCCAAAAAGCATAAGCAATAGCAACAACCAGATATTTTGTATAAAACTACCATAGTTTAATTGATTGCGGGACATTAAATCCAGGGTGATACCTATAATTTGTGGTGTAA